>NZ_JBZXDO010000031.1:0-51038 GCF_058725505.1 Serratia sp. A07 | reverse complement strand
GCTGTGGCTCTGGGTACCTGTCATTCTCATTGAGAACGAAAATCTGCCGCCCGGCTAGTGTAATGCTACCCATAGATGTCACTCATCAGCCATTGTTCTGACTCTTCAAACATATCTTCAAGAAGCCGATTTAACTTTTCTCTGTCGCTCTTGTTAGCGTCGCTAATGAGTCCGTTCGTTTGCATCGGCTTTACTTTCACCTCTGCATCAGGGAACACCCGATGTACCCGCCTTGTCAGTTCTGCTTTGATTATCTCTGCCGCGTCAGGCAAACCTTTAACATTACGTTGGTCAAATATCAGCTCTACGAACATTCGCACCTCTGAATTGCTGTATGTATATACAGTTATGTTGTTCGATGAACTCGTGTACGTCAAGCAATAACCGGTTTCGTGAGGTGAATTGAAGAAAGTGATGCGTACAAAATTGCGTACCACAGGAAATTTATTCAAATAAAAAATTAATAAAATCAGCTTATTGAATTCATTGTTTCGTAATCGTGAATATAAAATGTGGCCGTTGCCTTGCTGCTCAAAATCGCGTCTCTTCAGTGGCGGATACAAGATGCCCCTATTGTAACGGCGTGGGGAGCGATGCCAAGCGGCGGTTAGCGAAATGCGCGCAATTACGCACGGCGATAATAATCCAGCCGTTGATGAAAGTAGGGGAGCAGGTGGTCGGGGATCTGTTGTTCCGTTTCCGCCTGGGTCGAGGCGATGCCGTAGCGCTCGTTGTAGATCACGCTGATGGCCAGCAAATCGGTTTCTATTTTTTCGCGTTGTGCCTGCGGTAAGCTATCCAGCTTTCGAGCCATCGTTATCTCCCTGTTAACCTTAGGGCATAATAGGATCGTTAGCGGGTCTTGTCCCTACCCATTCCGGGGGGCGGTGGACGCCTGGGCGCCTTGCTGCGAGCAGGGGGCCAGGCTGTGGCGCGCGGCGAACTCGCTCTGCGGCTGGTGTGCATTGAGGCGATCCGCCCGGTTATACAGCGAACAGGCGCCGCCGATGACCGCCACCCAAAACAGGGTGCACAGCAGCAAAACCCCCAACCAGGCTTTTTGGTTATAGGTCATAAGTCCTCCACGGACGAGAAGAGAAATAACATTGACCGTTAAATTAAATCAGGGGCTACATCAATGGTATTTAAACAGTAGGGATTAATCGCAATGCGTGCCCGACTCTTTTGTTACGAAATCCATGATGGATGTTTCAAAAGATTCCTTAAGATAATATTAAGAAAATTGAGTAGGGGCGCCGTAATTCTATTTAATATTTGTTTAATTATCCGCAGATACAATCTTCCACATTCAATGCCAATGTGGGTGACAATTATGAAAACGCTACTGTTGACCGGCGCTACCGGCTTTCTCGGTGGTGCAGTTCTCGAAAAATTATTGATTGAAAATCAGTCTATTAATTATCTTTTGCTGGTGCGCGCCGATGATGCGCAGCAAGGGCTGGCCCGTATTCGCACGAATATGGAAAAGTTTAATATCGATGCGAACCTGCTGTCTAAAATTACGATAGAAAATATATTGTTGGGCGACCTTTCCGAGCCGGCCGACTTTTTAACTGACGCACGTATTAACAATGTCACGCACGTTATTAACTGTGCGGCCGTTGCTTCATTTGGTAATAACCCGCTCATTTGGAAGGTAAACGTAGAAGGCACTCTGGCCTTTGCCGAAAGAATGGCGCAGGTGCCGGGATTAAAACGTTTCCTGCACGTCGGTACCGCCATGTCTTGTTCGCCGGAGCCGGGTTCGCTGGTGGCGGAGAGCGGCGAGTTTGAGGAAGACGCCGAGCACCTGGTGGAATATACGCGTTCCAAATCCACCATCGAACAGCTGATGCGCCAACGCTGCCCGCAAATGCCGCTGACCATCGCTCGTCCGTCGATCGTGGTGGGGCACACCCGCCTGGGCTGCCAGCCTTCCAGCAGCATTTTCTGGGTGTTCGGCATGGCGCTGATGCTGCGTAAGTTCATGTGCTCGCTGCAGGACAATATCGACGTGATCCCGGCGGACTACTGCGCGGATGCGCTGGTGATGCTGATGAACAGCGAAACGCTGGAGAACGACGTGTATCACATCTCCGCCGGCGTGGAGAGCAGCGTCAGCTTTGCCGAAATTGACAACGCCATGGCGGCCGCGCTGGAAAAAGCGCCGGTGGGCGATGAGTATGCGCAGGTGACGTATGACGCGCTGGTGAAAATGCGCCGCCAGCTGAAAGACATTTTCGGCCCGTGCAACGAGCGGCTGATGCTGAAAGCGATGCGCCTGTACGGATCGTTCGCCATGCTCAACGTGCGCTTCAGCAACGAGAAGATCCTCAAGCTGGGTATGCCGAAGCCGCCGCGCTTCACCGACTACATCGCCGGCTGCGTGCAGTCGACCCGCGGGCTGTCTATCCAGCAGCAGATGGTGGTGGACTTCAAATAACCGCCGGGCGCAGCGGGCGCCCGAGGTTGTTCCGCTACCAGGACGAAGAGGACCAGAAGACGCGGCCGAGCACTACCAGTTGCTCTTTGCGCTGCTGATAGCTGAGGTGCTCGTCCTGGTACTCTTCCCGGTTGAGGGAGCGGATGATGACGCCGCCGTCCGGCTGCTCGATCAGCACCTTCACCCGCAGCAAATTGCCGTGGCGGATGGCGTAGGTCTTGCCTTCCCGGATGCGCGTGTCGTCGGTGTTGATGCCGACCACGTCGCCGTCCTGCAGGCGCGGCTCCATGCTGGAGCCGGAGATGCGAATAATACGCGCGGCGTTGACCGCCACCCCCATCTTGTGCAGGTAGTAACGGCGGAAGATCAGCGAAAACTCCTCGCGATCGACGATTTCGTAGCAGCCGTCGCCGGCGGAAAAATCAATATCCAGCAGCGGGATCTCCACAAACTCTTCCTTGTCCTGTTCGGTATCTTCCCATACCACCGGTTTCAAACGGGCGGGCTGGAAGTCCGACTCCGCCGCCACGTTGTCAAACGGGCGCACCAGCTGCTTTTCGTGAAACACGTCGAACCAGCCCTTGGGCAAATTCAGCCTGGCCTCGATCCGCCTGGCCAGATTGTCGCCAAGATTGCGGGAGGATTTTTCCCCGATGATTTGGCTCAGCGTCGGCGCGGAAGACTCAACCAGCGTGGCGAACTCATTCTGGTTGACGCCTTGCCGGGCGTAGCGGGCCATCAATTCGCGCAGATTGTTGCGCCTGATTTCTTTAGTTTCCATTGTTCGATGATCGCACTCTTTAGCAAAAAGGTAAATAACGGTTTTGCTAAAAAACGCTTGCGCATAATTTAGCAATTAGCTAAAACAAAAAGGGTGAGCCAAAGGTTCACCTGTGCGGAGCGGCCTGTCATGATGATAGGCCGCTCAGTGAAATCAAACGAGAGAGGGACTTTACGATGTACAAGATTGATTACAATAGCTACCGATCGGTCGCCAGCTTCGGCCACCGCGTGCGCTTTCTGGTGCTGCACTACACGGCGCAAAACTTTGCCGACTCGGTGAAGTCGTTGACCGGAAAATCGGTCAGCGCGCACTATCTGGTGCCGGATCCGACCGAGGCCACCTATCAGGCCGCCGGCTTTAGCGGCGTGCGCATTTTCAACCTGGTGGACGAGAACGAGCGCGCCTGGCATGCCGGTACCAGCCAGTGGGGCACCCGCAGCAATATCAACGACACCTCGATCGGCATCGAGATCGTCAACCTGGCGAGCGGCGACGGTGAAAACATCACCTTCCCGCCGTTTAACCCGCAGCAGATCGAGGCGGTCACCCAGCTGGCACAGAACAT
Organism: Serratia sp. A07; assembly: GCF_058725505.1. Taxonomy (NCBI): domain Bacteria; kingdom Pseudomonadati; phylum Pseudomonadota; class Gammaproteobacteria; order Enterobacterales; family Yersiniaceae; genus Serratia; species Serratia sp. A07. Next base: position 47,246 of record NZ_JBZXDO010000031.1, on the reverse strand, counting down.
CCTGCAGCGTTACCCGGACATCTCGCCGGTGAACGTGGTGGCGCACTCCGACATCGCGCCGGGCCGCAAGAGCGATCCGGGCCCGCAGTTCCCGTGGCAGCAGCTGTATCAGGCCGGCGTCGGCGCCTGGTATGACGAGGCGACCAAGCAGCAGCGCCAGCAGGAATACTGTCACCAGGGGCTGCCGGCGCAGGCCGAGCTGCTGAAGCTGTTCGCCCAATACGGCTACAACACCTCGGCGGCCAATACCGCAGAAGGCTATCGCCAGCTGGTGCGCGCGTTCCAGCTGCACTTCCGCCAGCAGAAGTATGACGGCGTGATGGATGTCGAAACCGCCGCCGTGCTGCGCGCGCTGGTCGACAAGTACGCCGCCTGAGCCTGACCGCGAATGGGGGACGCCTCATTCGCCTTTTCCTTGCCGGGCTTCCTCCGCTAAAATAGCGGCCTGGCTGGTCTTTATCGGAGGCATTGTGCGCCTCGATCGAAAAATCTCTTCCCTTGAATTGCTAACCTACCGCCACTATCGCATTGTCCACGGCGTGCGCATCGGGCTGGCGTTTATTCTGACCTTTCTGCTGATCCGCTTGCTGGCGGTGCCCGAAGGCACCTGGCCGCTGATCACCCTGGTGGTGGTGATGGGGCCGATCTCGTTTTGGGGCAACGTGCTGCAGCGGGCGCTGCAACGCATTGCCGGCACGGTGTTCGGCGCCGCGTCCGGCCTGATCGCCCTGTATCTGGAACTCTATTCGCTGCCGCTGATGCTGGCTTGGTGCGGCGTGGTGATGTTCGTCTGCGGCTACCTGACGCTGGGCAAACGGCCGTATATGGCGCTGCTGGTGGGGATCACGCTGGCGGTAGTGTGCGGCGCGGGCGCCGGCGACATGCATACCGCGCTGTGGCGCAGCGGCGACGTGATCTTCGGCTCGCTGCTGGCGCTGTTGTTCACCAGCATCTACCCACAGCGCGCCTATATTCTGTGGCGCATGCAGATGGCGGACTGCCTGCAAACCGCCGCCCGCCTCTACGGCGCGTATTTTTCGCCGAACGTCATTGAGCGGCCGCGGCTGGAGCCGCAGCTCAAGGATCTGTTGAATCAGGTGGTGAAGCTGCGCAGCCTGATCGTGCCCGCCAGCAAGGAAACCCGCATCCCCAAAGCGGTGTTCGAGGCGGTGCAAACCCTCAGCCGCAATCTGGTGTGCACGCTGGAGCTGATGGCCGACGCCTACTGGGCCTCGCGCGAAACGCACTTCATCATGTTGAACGCCCGCACGCTGCGCAGCACCCAGCTGCTGACGCTGAGCTCGCTGGAATCGTTGGCGGTGCTGATGCGTGAAGGGCCCCAGGCGCAGCGGCAGGCGGCGGCGGGGCAGCTGGCGGAGATCGCCGGCGAGCTGAAAACGCTGATGCAAGAGGTCAGCCTCGGTCAACACGGCGAAGCGCCGATTTACGGCTATGTCTGGCTCAGCATGGAGCTGGCGCAGCAGCTGGAAGAGCTGGGGGATCTGCTCCAGGTCTGCACCGCCGCCGGGCGCGAATAAGGGGTCAGATCATGAAGGCGGCGCTTTGGGTTTTGGCCGCCGGGGCAAAGTGGGTAAGATAAGGCAATCACTGTTGTGCCGGACCGCCACAAACCTGTATCTTGGTGCCATGTGGCCGTAAGCAAATGAATCTGTGTATTACTAAAGCAAGGGTATAAAGATGGATAATGCAAATAAGCCGAGTTTCCAGGACGTGCTGGAGTTTGTGCGTATGTTCCGCCGCAAAAACAAACTGCAACGCGAGATCGTCGACAACGAAAAGAAAATTCGTGATAACCAGAAGCGCGTGCTGCTGCTCGACAACCTGAGTGAGTACATCAAGCCCGGCATGAGCATTGAAGACATTCAGGGCATCATCGCCAACATGCGCAGCGACTACGAAGATCGCGTTGATGACTACATCATCAAAAATGCCGATCTGTCCAAAGAACGCCGCGAGCTGTCCAAAAAGCTGAAAGCGATGGGCGAAGTGAAGTAACCCGCTTTAGCGGGCCGAGCGTCCTGCCTGGCCCGCATCCTTATCCCGCCTGATTTTCCGCTCTTGCCGATACTGCCGTTTCCGTTGGGGCGTTCCCCGGCGGCCGAAGGCGCCTCCCCGTCCTGCAGGATCTGCAGGTGACCGCCGGGGAACGCTTGTTACTGCTCCGCGCCGTACATGTCGAAGTCGAAATACCTGTCGTTGATTTTCTTGTACGTGCCGTTGGCGCGGATCGCCTGCAGCGCGGCGTTGAAGGCGTTCAGCAGCGCGGTATCGTCTTTGCGCACCCCGATGCCGTCGCCGACGCCGAAGTATTTGCTGTCGGTCAGCTCGGCGCCGATAAAGGCGAAATCTTTGCCGCCGGGCGTTTTGAAGAACTCGCTGGCGCTGACGCTGGCCAGCAGCGACGCATCCAGCCGGCCGTTGGCCAGGTCTTCGTTCACTTCCTGTTGGCTTTGGTAAGCCACCACGTTGACGCCGGCCGGGCGCCACAGCGCGTTGGCGTAGGCCTCCTGGCTGGAGCCTTGCTGCACGCCGACCGATTTGCCCTTCAGCGAGGCGACGGTAGGCTGCAGGTTGCTGCCCTTATGCGCCACCAGCCGCGCCGGGGCGTTCGAGACCTTGCTGGAGAAGGCGATCTGCTGCCGGCGCTGCGGCGTGATGGTCATCGACGAGGCGATGGCGTCGAACTTCTTCGCCTGCAGGCCGGGGATCATGCCGTCCCAGCTGCTTTCTACCCACACGCATTTGGCCTGCATCTGGTCGCACAGCGCCTGGGCGATATCGACGCCGAAGCCGGTCAGCTTGCCCTGCGGGGTTTTATATTCCAGCGGTGGAAAGGTGGGATCGATGCCCAGCTTGATCACTTTGCCGCTGAATTCACCGCTCAGCGCGGGAAAGCTCGCGGCCAGCGGCAGCAACAACAACAGCCCTTTGATGGTTTTCATGTCATTTCCTCAGCGTTGGCGATTAAACCGCAGGGCGAGCTAAAAAGCGCTCGACCAATTTGACCCAGTAGGTGGCGCCCAGCGACAGACTGTCGTCGTTGAAGTCATAACCGGGGTTGTGCAGAGAATTGCCCGGCGTGGCGGGGCCGTTGCCGATCGAGATGTAGCTGCCCGGGCACTTCTCCAACATAAAGGCGAAATCTTCGCTGGCGGTAAACGGCCGCAGCGTGGGGATAACCTGGCTCTCTCCGGCCCATTCCAGCGCCACCGCGCGTGCCAGCTCGGTTTCTGCCGGGTGGTTCACCAGCACCGGGTAGCCGTGCTGATAGTCGATCTCCGCGCGGGCGCCGAAGCTGGCGGCCTGCGCCGTGACCAGCTCGGTGATGCGCTGCTCCAGCCGCTCACGCACCGCCGCCGTCAGCGCGCGCACGCTGAGCGTCAGGGTGGCGGTCGCCGGGATCACGTTGGCGGCCTGGCCGGCCTGCATCGCCCCCACGGTGACGATCGCCGTTTCCTGCGGATCGATATTGCGCGCCACGATGGTTTGCAGGCTCATGACGATGGCCGCGCAGGCCACCACCGGATCGACGGTGCTCTGCGGCACCGCGCCGTGGCCGCCGTGGCCGTGCAGGGTGATGTGTACCGTATCGGCCGAGCACATGAAGGGGCCGCTGGCGAAGCCCAGGTGGCCGGTGGGAAAACCGGGCACGTTGTGCATGGCGAACACCGCGTCGCAAGGGAAGCGCTCAAACAGGCCGTCTTCAATCATCACTCTGGCGCCGCCGCCGCCTTCTTCCGCCGGCTGAAAGATCAGGTGCAGCGTGCCGCTGAAGTTCGGCTGCTGCGCCAGATAGCGCGCCGCCGCCAGCAGCATGGCGGTGTGCCCGTCGTGGCCGCAGGCGTGCATCACCCCGGAATGGGTGCTGGCGTGCGGCAAACCGGTCGTTTCGGCAATCGGCAGGGCGTCCATGTCGGCTCGGATGCCGAGCGATTTTCCTGGCCCGCGCTGCAGTGTGGCGACAACGCCGGTTTGTCCTACACCGCGCGTGACGCGGTAACCCCATTCCTCCAGCCGCTGCGCCACCAGATCCGAGGTGGCGAACTCCTGAAAGCCCAGCTCCGGGTGGGCGTGAATGTGGCGGCGAAGCGCGACCATCTCATCATGAACGGCGGCGATCTCAGGCAGTACGAGTGAAGGGCTCATCACGGTCTCCGGCAAAGGGTCCCGGCCAACGGGCGGGAATGGGGCAGAGGGATAGGCATCGAGACTAGCAAACTCCGTTTTTGCCGGGTAGCCGCCGTTCGGTTATGCTGACAACCAATGATTGTCAGGAGGTGAACATGAAACTGCACCAACTGCAGGCGCTGGTGGCCAGCGCCGACAGCGGCAGCATTCGCGCGGCGGCGCGGCATCTTGGGCTGTCGCAGGCGGCGGTGACACGCGCGCTGCGCGAACTGGAGCAGGAACAGGCGCTGCCGCTGCTGATCCGCACCCCGACCGGGCTGGGCTTTACCCCCTACGGCAAAACCCTGTTGGCGCACGCCCGGCTGGTGTTGAATCAGCTGGAGCAGGCGCAGGGGGAAATGGCGGCGCTGCGCGGGCGGGCGGCGGATCTGGTCAAGGCGGCGATCACCCCTTGGCTGATGCTGACGGTGTTGCCGCCGGCGGTGATGGCGTTTCGCAGCAAGGTGCCGGCGGTGCGGCTGGAACTGTCGGAAAGCCTGATGGCCAACGCCCAGTCGCAGCTGCGCGAGGGCACGATGGATTTCGCCATCACACCGCTGCCGGCGTCGTCGGCGCCGCAGGAGTTCCACTGCGAGCCGCTGCTGGAGTATGAAACGGCGTACATGGTGCGGCGCGGCCACCCGCTGGCGCACAGTACCTCGCTGCATCAGCTGCTGGAGCAGGATTGGGTGATGAGCTATACCCCGGAAAGTTTCGATGCGCTGCTCGACGAGGTGTTTCACCGCCACGGCGCGCGCCTGCCGCGCCAGCGCATTATCCAGGCGCATTCGTTCGGCATGCTGCAGGCGCTGGTGGAGTCCGCCGAGATGTGCACCTGGTGCCCGCGGCCGATCGTCGCGCTACCGCAGTTCGCCTCCCGTGTGCAGCCGCTGGCGCTGCGGGAGAGCTGCCAGCCGGCGCAGCTGAATATTGTCACCCGGCGCAACAGCATTCTGAGCGCCGCCGCCCATGCGTTTATCGACACACTGGTGCGCACCCTGCGCCAGCAGGCTCGATCGTCGCGGCCGGAAGATCGCCAGATCTACGATCGCGTGCGCCTGCTGATTTAGCGGATCCCCCCGGATCGCCGATCCCGTAAATGGGATCGCGATCCGCATTTGTAGCATTTTTAGCCGCAATGTTAACGATATGTGATTTCGCTCAAATAATTATTTTTGCAGCTTTGGTTATATGTTGCTCTATGTTCACGTTGTCATTTTGAGTTTTCCTGGGTGTTTGATGATTAATCAATTGAAATTTATCACTTTATAACGTTTGTTGTTTTTTGTTGGATAAAAATGACAACGTCAACATTAAGAAAATTCAAGCGTTTAACGAGTGTATTGGAGGAAAAGATGAGCCAGTTGCCGGAAAAAATGCGTGCGGTCGTTTGCCACGGCCCGCAGGACTATCGTTTCGAACAGGTGCCCACGCCGCTGCCGAAGGCGCGCGAGCTGGTGATCAAGGTGGAAGGCTGCGGCATCTGCGCCGGCGACTGCAAGTGCAAGAACGGCGCGCAGATGTTTTGGGGGGAGAACCCGTGGGTTAAACCGCCGGTGGTGCCGGGCCACGAGTTCTACGGCCGCATTGCCGCGCTGGGCGAGGGCGCGGAAGGCAAATACCAGCTCGGCGAGCGGGTGATCGCCGAGCAGATCGTGCCGTGCTGGGAGTGCCGCTACTGCAAATCCGGCAGCTACTGGATGTGTGAGACGCATAACATTTACGGTTTCCAAAAAGACGTGGCGGAGGGCGGCATGGCGGAGTACATGCGCTTTTCCGAGAACGCCATCGTGCACAAGATCCCGGAAAGCCTAAGCCATGAAGACGCGGTATTGATTGAACCGATGGCCTGCGCCATTCACACCGTGGCGCGCGGCGACATCCAGCTGGACGACGTGGTGGTGCTGGCCGGCGCCGGGCCGCTCGGGCTGTGCATGGTGCAGGTGGCGCGCCTGAAAACGCCGAAGAAACTGATCGTGATCGACGCCATCGACGAGCGGCTGGCGCTGGCGAAGGAATTTGGCGCCGACGTAGTGATCAACCCGCTGAAGGAAGACGCCGACCAGATCGTCAAATCGCTGACCGGCGGCTACGGCTGCGACGTCTACATCGAGGCCACCGGCGCGCCGATCGGCGTCACCCAGGGGCTGCAGATGATCCGCAAGCTGGGCCGCTTCGTGGAGTTCAGCGTGTTCGGCAAGGAAACCACCGTCGATTGGTCCATCATCGGCGATCGCAAAGAGCTGGACATCCGCGGCGCGCACCTGGCGCCCTACAGCTACGAAATCGCCATCGATCTGTTCGAGCGCGGGCTGGTGACTTCCAACGGCGTGGTTACCCACAGCTATTCATTGAACGACTGGGACGAAGCCTTCGCCCTGGCGGACTCGACCGACTCCATCAAGGTGATCCTGGTTCCCTGACCCTCCCGCCGTACCGCTGTTGCAGTCACGATCGCCGGCCCGCTCGCAATGGGGGGCCGGCCGGTCGGCCAAACGTAAAGACATGCTGTTGCTCTGATAACCACAACAAGAAGCTTCCCTACAGGAGAATTGGCTATGTTTTCATTATTCAAAAAGACCCTGCCTTTTATCATCGCCGGTGGAATGTTGGCGGCCAGCCATGGGGCGCTGGCCAAGCAAATCACTATCGGTATGTCGTTCCAGGAAATGAACAACGACTACTTCGTCACCATGAAGCAGGCGCTGGATCAGGCGGCGGCGGATATCGGCGCCAAGGTGTACGTGGCCGATGCGCGCCATGACGTCGCCAAACAGATCGGCGACGTGGAAGACATGCTGCAGAAGAAGGTGGATATCCTGCTGATCAACCCGACCGATTCGGTGGGGGTGCAGTCGGCGGTGATCTCCGCCCATAAGGCCGGCGCGGTGGTGGTGGCGATCGACGCGCAGGCGGAAGGGCCGCTCGATTCGTTCGTCGGCTCGGAAAACTACGACGCCGGCTTCCAGGCGGGTGAATACCTGGCGAAAGCGCTGGGCGGCAAAGGCAAGGTGGCGATCCTCGACGGTATCCCGGTGGTGCCGATTCTGGAGCGCGTGCGCGGCTTTGAAGCGGCGATGAAGAAATACCCCGACATCAAGATCGTCACCAAGCAAAACGGCAAGCAGGAACGCGACACCGCGCTGACCGTGACCGAAAACATGCTGCAGTCGGCGCCGGATCTGGCGGGCATCTTCAGCGTCAACGACGTCGGCGCGCTCGGCGCCCTGGCGGCGATCGAAAGCAACGGCGCCAAGGTCAAGCTGGTGAGCGTCGACGGCCAGCCGGAAGCCATCAAAGAGATCCTCAAGCCGAACTCGCCGTTTATCGCCACCTCGGCGCAGTTCCCGCGCGACCAACTGCGCATCGCGCTCGGCATTGCGCTGGCCCGCTACTGGGGCGCCACGGTGCCGAAAACCGTGCCGGTCAAAGTGAAGCTGATCGACCGCAGCAATGCGGCCGGCTTTAGCTGGTAACAGCGGCCGGGTTCGCCCCGCTGCGGCGGGGCGTTCGGCGTGGAGGGCTATGCGGTGACACCTTTACTGGAACTGAAGCGAATAAAAAAGCGCTTTCCCGGCGTGAAGGCGCTGGACGGCATCGATCTGGCCATTCAACGCGGCGAAGTACACGCCCTGTTGGGCGAAAACGGCGCCGGCAAATCGACGCTGGTGAAAATCATGTGCGGCATCTATCAGCCGGACGAGGGCGATATTTTTATCGACGGCGAGCAGCGCCGCTTTAACAACTATCGCCAGGCGATCGAGGCCGGGGTCGGCATTATTTTTCAGGAATTCTCGTTGATTCCCTACATGAGCGCCATCGACAACATCTTCCTCAACCGGGAGATCAGGAACCGCTGGGGCCTGCTGGATCGGCGGGCGATGCGGCGCAAGGCCGAGGCCATTTTCAAGCGGCTGACGGTGGCTATCGATCTCGATTGCCCGGTGGAACAGCTGAGCGTGGCGCAGCAGCAGTTCGTTGAGATCGCCAAGGCGCTGTCGCTGGAGGCGAGGGTGCTGGTGCTGGATGAGCCGACCGCCACGTTGACGCCGGGCGAGGCCGAGCACCTGTTCAGCGTGATGAACGATCTGCGGTTGCTGGGCGTCGGCATGGTGTTTATCTCGCACCACCTGGACGAGATCTTCACCATCTGCGACCGCATCACCGTGCTGCGCGACGGCACCTACATCGAAACGCTGGCCACCGGCGACACCAACGTGGAAGAGCTGGTGCGGCTGATGGTCGGGCGCAAAATCGAGAACGCCTTCCCGGTGAAACAGCACCCGGTCGATACCGCGACGGTGCTGCTGGAGGCGGAGATCCAGCGCGAGAAGCACGGCGCGACCGACCGTTTCCGGCTGCACAAGGGCGAGATCCTCGGCTTCGCCGGGCTGGTGGGCTCCGGGCGCACCGAGACCGTCTCGGCGCTGATCGGCGCCAGCCGCTGCCACCGCAAACGCGTCAGCCTCGGCGGCCAACCGGCGGCGCTGCGCTCCCCGGCGCAGGCGCTGGCGCAGGGCATCGGCCTGCTGCCGGAGAGCCGCAAAACCGAGGGCCTGGTGCTGCCGTTTTCGGTGGCGCAGAACATTACCCTCAACCGGCACCACCGGCGCGGCAAGATCTTCGTCAGCGCCCGCCAGGATCGCGACGTGGTGCAGCGGCTGATCCGCGCCGTGGGGGTGAAAACCCCGGACGCCGAGACCGCCGTCAGCACCCTGAGCGGCGGCAACCAGCAGAAGGTGGTGATCGCCCGCTGGCTCAACAACGACTGCAACATCCTGATCTTCGACGAGCCGACGCGCGGCATCGACGTGGGCGCCAAGGCCGAGATCTACCAGCTGATGCAGCAACTGACCCAGCAGGGCATCTCCATCATCATGATTTCTTCCGAACTGCCGGAGATCATCGGCGTGTGCGACCGCGTGCTGGTGTTTCGCGGCGGCCACATCGTCGCTGAGCTGACCGGCGACGACATCGAATCCAACCACATCATGCTTCACGCGACCGGGAGTGCCTTATGATCGGAATTGAACAACCCGCCGCGCCGCGCCGCGCCGCCGGCCCCAGCCTCGGCAAGCGCTGGGAAAAACTGCTGCATCACCCGGCGGTCTTGCCGTTTATCGGCTTCGCTGTCCTGTTCGTATTGATGAGCCTGCTGAACGACAGCTTCCTCAGCGTCAACAACCTGACCAACGTGGCGCGCCAGGTGTCGATCAACGCCATCATCGCGGTGGGCATGACCTGCGCCATCCTGACCGGCGGCATCGATCTCTCTGTGGGGCCGGTGATGGCGCTGGCCGGTTCGGTCGCCGCCGGGCTGATGCTGGCGGCGGTGCCCATTCCGCTGGCGATGGTGGCGGCGCTGGCGGTCGGCGCGCTGTTTGGCCTGGCTAACGGCGCCTGCATCGCCTACCTGCGCATGCCGCCGATCATCGTCACCCTGGCGTCGATGGGCATCGCCCGCGGCCTGGCGCTGCTCTATACCGGCGGCTACCCGATCTCCGGCCTGCCCGACGTCTTCTCCTTCTTCGGCCGCGGCACGGTGCTGGGCATCCAGGTGCCGATCCTGATCATGCTCGGCGTATACGTGCTGGCCTGGCTGATGCTTAACCAGCTGCCGTTCGGCCGCTATGTCTACGCGATGGGCGGCAACGAAGAGGCGGCGCGCCTGAGCGGCATCCGCGTGCCGCGCTACAAGATGCTGGTGTACGTGATCAGCGGCCTGACCGCCGCGCTGGCCGGGCTGGTGCTGACTTCGCGCCTGATGAGCGGGCAGCCCAACGCCGGCGAAGGCTTCGAGCTGGACGCCATCGCCGCGGTGGTGCTGGGCGGGGCGGCGATCTCCGGCGGGCGCGGCGCCATAGTCGGCACGCTGGTGGGGGCGATGATGCTCGGGGTGCTCAACAACGGCCTCAATCTGATGAACGTATCGCCGTATATCCAGAACGTGGTGAAGGGCGGCATCATCCTGGCCGCCATCTACCTCAGCTCCGTGCGGCGCAAATAGGAGGCGCGATGGCAGTCTTTCTTGGCATAGACGTCGGCGGCACGGTGATCAAGGCCGGGCTGTACCGGGCAAGCGGCGAAGAGCTGGCGATCGCCGAGCGCGACGGCGCGGCGATTGCCGCCCAGCCGGGCTTCAGCGAACGCAATATGGACGCGCTGTGGGATGACGTTTGCGCGGCGATCCGCCAGACGCTGCACGCGGCGGGGCTGGCGGCCGGCCAGGTGCGTGGCGTCAGCTTTTCGGCGCACGGCAAAGGGTTGTACGCCATCGACCGCCACGGCAAGCCGGTCGGCAACGGCATCCTCTCTTCGGACAACCGCGCGGCGGCCACGGTGGCTGAGCTGCGCCGCGCCGGCGTGGACGCGCAGACCTACCCGCGCAGCCTGCAGCCGCTGTGGCCCAGCCATCCGGCGCTGCTACTGCGCTGGCTGAAGCAGCGGCAACCGGCGCAGTACGCCGCCGTCGATCGCATCCTGATGGCGCACGACTACCTGCGCTTCCGCCTCACCGGCGAGGCGGCGGCCGAGGTGACCAACATCTCCGGCAGCAACCTGTTTAACCAGCACAGCGGCGCTTACGATCCGGCGCTGATGGCGGCCTTCGGCATCGAAGAGGCGCAGGAGAAAACCGCGCCGGTGATCGGCTCGGCGCAGCTGGCCGGGCGGGTGACGGCCGCGGCGGCGGCGCAGTGCGGCCTGCGCGTTGGCACCGCAGTGTACGGCGGCCTGTTCGACGTGGTGGGCGCGGCGCTCAGCTCCGGCGTGGCCGACGATCGCACGCTCAGCGCGGTGGCGGGAACTTGGTCGATCGCCACCTGCGTGACCGAGCGCATCATGCCCGCCGATTACCCCTACGCCTGGGGGCGCTACTGCATCGACGGCCGCTATTTCGTGCACGAAGGCAGCCCGACCTCGGCCGGCAACCTGGCCTGGTTCCTGCGCCAGTTCTGCGCCGACGACCGGCAGCGCTACGCCCAGTTTAACGCCTGGGTGGCCGAGCGCCGCGAGCAGCCGAGCGGGCTGCTGTTCCTGCCTTATCTGTACGGCTCCAACCTCGGCGGCAACACGCCGGGCGGGCTGATCGGCCTGAGCGCCCACCACGAGATGGCGGACGTGGTGCAGGCGATCTACCAGGGCATCGTGTTCTCGCACCTGATCCATCAGGAGCGCATGGTGCAGCTGAACCCGCGCATCGAGCGGGTGCGCATGACCGGCGGGCCGACGCAGTCCGAGGTCTGGATGCAGATGTACGCCGACGCCGGCAACCTGCCGCTCGAGGTGGTGGAAACGCGCCAGAGCGGCTGCCGCGCCGCCGCCCTGTGCGCCGCCGTCGGCGCCGGGGAGTACGCCGGGTTCGCCGAGGCGATCGCCGCCGCGCCGCCCAAACTGCGCTGTTATTATCCCGCGACCGCCGCCCACCGCCGCCTGCGCGCCCAGCAGGCGCGCTATCTGGCGGTCGCCCAGGCTTTGAGTGAGGTGACTGATGCAAACGACTAACGCCGCCTGTCTGGGGCTGTATGAAAAGGCGCTGCCCGCCGATCTGAGCTGGCCGCAGCGGCTGGCCACCGCCGCCGAGCTGGGCTTTGAGTTCGTGGAGATGTCGATCGATGAACAGCCGGCGCGCCAGCAGCGGCTGGACTGGGATCGCCGCCAGCGGCTGGCGTTTATCCAGGCGCGGCTCGACAGCGGGGTGACGGTGCCGAGCCTGTGCCTGTCGGCGCACCGGCGCGATCCGTTCGGCAGCGCCGACGCCGCCACCCGCGAGCGAGCGCGGGTGCTGATGAGCAAGGCGCTGGAACTGGCGACGGATCTCGGCATCCGCAACATCCAGCTGGCGGGCTACGACGTCTATTACGAACCCGCCGATCGCCACAGCCGCGCACGCTTTATCGAGGGCATGCAGTGGGCGGCGGCGCAGGCCGCCAGGGCGCAGGTGATGCTGTCGGTGGAGGTGATGGACACGCCGTTCATCAACAGCATCAGCAAATGGCGCGACATCGCGCGCCACGTCAACAGCCCGTGGTTCACGGTGTATCCCGATCTCGGCAACCTCAGCGCCTGGGGTAACGACGTCGCCGCCGAGCTGGCGCTGGGCATCGGCAGCATCACCGCCGTGCACCTCAAAGACACCGTCGCGGTGGGGCCGGGCAGCGCCGGGCAGTTCCGCGACGTGCCGTTCGGCGAGGGCTGCGTGGATTTCGCCCACGCCTTTGCCGTGCTCAACGCGCTCGGCTATCGCGGCCCCTACCTGCTGGAGATGTGGGCGCGTGAAGACGGGCAGGATAAGCAACGCATCGCCCAGGCCAAGGCCTGGATCGAACAACAGATGAATGAGGGAGGCATCGCATGCTGAACGAACTCAAACGGCAGGTGCTGGCCGCTAACCTCAGCCTGCCGGCATACGGGCTGGTGACCTTTACCTGGGGCAACGTCTCGGCGATCGACCGCCATAGCGGGCTGGTGGTGATCAAGCCTTCGGGCATCGCCTACGAGGTGATGACGCTAGAGGATCTGGTGGTGGTGGATCTGGAGGGCAAGGTGCGCGAAGGGCACCGCAAACCCTCATCCGACACCGCCACCCACCTGGCGCTGTACCGCGCCTTCGCCGATATCGGCGGCGTGGTGCACACCCACAGCCGCAACGCCACCATCTGGGCGCAGGCCGGGCAGCCGATCCCGGCGCTGGGCACCACCCACGCCGACTACTTTTACGGCGACATTCCCTGCACCCGGCCGATGAGCGAGGCGGAGATCGCCGGCGATTACGAGGGGGAAACCGGCAAGGTGATTATCGAGACCTTCAATCAGGCGGGGCGCGATCCGCAGCAGGTGCCGGGAGTGCTGGTCTATTCCCACGGCCCGTTTGCCTGGGGCAAGGACGCGGCGGATGCGGTGCACAACGCGGTGGTGCTGGAAGAGGTGGCGATCATGGCGATGGCGACGCGCCAGCTGGCGCCGGCCATCGCCCCGATGCAGCCGGAGCTATTGGACAAACATTTCCTGCGCAAGCACGGCAAACACGCTTACTACGGGCAATAGCGCCCGTCAGCGATTCAATAGCGAGCCGGTGAAGAACTCTCTGCGCGCCGGCAACTCGCCGCGCGGGCTGTTAATGGCGCTGAACAGCAGCTCCGCGGCAATCTCCCCCAGTTTCTGCGTATCGTGATACACCCCCGGAATGTGCAGGCCGTAAGCGCCGGCGCGCGGCGGTTCGTCTATCGAGAAGAACTTCACCTGCTGATAGAGCCCCATCTCGTGGCAGATGGCGATGGCGCCCAGCGTGATGATGCCGTTCAGGCCGATGATGTAATCCGGGCGGTTCTCCGGCTGCGCCAGATAGGCGCGCACCTCACTTTCCTGCGAGGTGAAATCGTAGTCGCCGTTGATGATGTGAATCTCACGGCCGCTGCCCTGCAGCGCCGCGACGATGCCGGCGGTGCGCGTTAAGGTAATTTCCGAATCCGCCGGGCCGCCGATGATCAGCAGCTTCTGCTCCGGCTGCTCCGCCAGATAGCGCCCGGCCAGCACGCCGATCTCGCGGTTATCGAGGAACACGCCGCTCAGCTGCTGATCGTAAAGATCGCGGTCGATCAGGATCAGCGGCACGCCGTACACCTCGGCCAGCTCGAGATAGGCGGGGCGGTAGCGCTTGTCGTCGCGCACCGCCGACAGCAGGATGCCGCGCGCCTTGTAGCCGAACAGCGCCTGAATGGCGCGCATTTCCGCCTCTTCGCTGCCGTCGGTGTCGAACAGCATGATCTGGTAGCCCTGCAGACGCGCAATGCGCGACACGGTCTTGATCAGGCCGGAATAGAACGGGTTGTACATGCTGCTGGTGACGATGCCGATAATCTGGCTGCTGCTGCTTTTCAGCCCCTGCGCGAACGCGTTGGGCACATAGTTCAGCTCTTTGGCAATGGCGTGAATGCGCTCGCGGGTTTCCGGCTTGACCAGCTCGGGCTTATTGAAGGCGCGGGAAACGGTGATATTGGTCACCCTGGCGCGGCGGGCGATATCCACGATAGTGGCATTGGGATTGGCTTTCGACACCGTCTTTCCTTGCGTTATGCCTCAACAGATCCCTTATTGTAGGGAAAGGGCGGGGGCGGTGCTAGGGGGGAGTTGCTTGGTGCCATACGCATGCCAGTGGGACTTGAAATAGCTGCTGTGATATCAGATATACACCAAGTGTTATTGAATTAAACCATGGCGAAAGATAGTGGTGTTATCTGCGGTGATTCCTTTGTCTGCATTGATCTACGGCTTGGCGCCAGTAGCAGACGTTCATAACCAGTTCCCATCAACTCAGTGCCCAATAACATAGTAACCAAATTCAAGAACGGTCATTTGTATTGCTTGAACATGTAGCAATTCACTTGCTAAAATACTATGAGGTGGTTTTTACTTGGGCATTTGAGGGTAGGTGTGTCGCTAATTATTTACTAAGGAATGTTTTGCGAACGTTCCTTAGTACAATCCAGTGATCAAGTGGCTAGATTACCAATGCGTTGTTACGTTTCAAAAACTGCCCAACCAGAAGGGTTTATCTTTTATGTAGCTGAAGACTGTTCTGGTTAAAATATTAACAAAAGCCTGAGATACACAGCAGAATAACAATGTGGATTGAAAAATGAACAATGGCGTCAGGCAGCATCGGATAAAAAATTATTGGGATGTTACATATGACTCTCAGATCAAATTGGAAGAATTCATTCCATGGGGTTTTGATGACCTTAATATTAATGGAAGAAACAATTCTGGGCCTAGAAAGGTCACGATAGATTTAACAATTCCTGATCAAATAGCTAATTCTCGAAGTCAGGATGGTAAGATAATTCTTACTAAAATTAAGTCGGAAAATTTCAAAAATAAGTTTTTTGAGGGGTATGTATTCACCGAGTGCGATATCTACGGGGATAATAAAGGAGTTAGGATAACCTTCAAGAAGTGTGAGTTTAGAAAAGTTTGCTTTGGTTATGCAAATTTTAAAAATATTAAATTTATAGACTGTATCTTCAACGAGTGTAGTTTTTCAATGGCATCCTTTGAAAATTGCCAATTTAACAACTGTATATATAATGATATATCTTACTCCGGGAATGAAACAAAGTTAAAGAATACCTATATTGAACCCGGTAAATTTATAAATTCACTATTTGTTCGTCAGGATAAAGATATTTTAGAAAAAGAAGGTGCTACACCTGAGTATCAAAAATACCGTTCCTACGGGACCAAAACAAAATGCTCAAAGGTAGTGCTTAATTCTTTATCTACAATTCCAGACGATGAAGCTTACTATCAGGCTGTGGAGGTTCACTTCAAGTGCAAACAAATATCAAAGCAGAAAGCCATTTCTTTTGAGCGTGCAGATTCGAAAATAATAAAAAAGACTTGGTATAGTTTATTATTACTAAAGTCTATGGTTGAAAATTTTATAATAAACACTTCAGGTCTTATAAATGGTTGGGGGGGGAGTTTATTTAGATGTGTATTTGTTGGTTTATTTATAATGATTATGTTCGCTGGTATCTACAGTATAACTTCATCTGGAGATATTATAGGCTCATTAATGAAGTCAGTAGATATAACACTTCTTACCGGTTATACGAAGTATTCAACACAGACTTCCACCACCGGTGCTGAAGAGCTATCTGAAGTGATTCACCTAATTAATATGATGATTGGCGTGTGGTGGTATGGTATATTAATACCAACTTTAATAAATAAAATATGTACATCAAGGACTTAGTATGAATATTAAATCTTTGGCTATTTATGGAAGCACTGCCAGAGGAGAACAAACTGACACGTCTGATGTAGACATGTTTGCTATATATGATGGTTTGCATTACAAAATGGTTGTTAAGGGAAAACTAAATATAGCAATGTACCCTATGGCATTGGCAGAGAAAATAATGGAGGGAGGAAGTTTGTTTGCTTTACATCTGAAAGAGGAGGGAGTGTCAGTATTTAATGAAGAGCTTTTTGAAAAAATAAGCTCATCATTCAGATATAAAGAGAACTATTCAAAAGATATTGATACCGCAACAAAGTTGTTACAATTCATATGTACTGATAACAAAAAAATAAAAAACAAGTTTTTAATGAATAAAAGGGTGTCATGGTGTGTAAGGACAATTCTTATATCTCTTAGTGCAGAAATGCGAAACCCCCTTTTTTCAAAGGAGAGCTTGGCGATGAAATTTTCAACTGAATCAATCACATATCAAGATATATCGACACTTATTGCTTTGAAGTCATCGCAGGTTGACATTAAAAACACTATCTCTATATGTTATAATTTTTTATCAATATATGGCATGAGAATAGATGATTTGATGACGGAGCCATTTCTTAGAAAAAGTATAAAAAACCTTACTAATGGAAATGACACTTTACTAAATTATTAAACACATAGCCCCCATATGAATTTCTGGGGCTATCGATTTTTTATTTTTAATGAAAAACACTTGGCGGTGAAAATACATTCAATTGCTGATTGATCTTAATCGATAATTTTGTGTCTATTCTATCGGGGGATATGGTAATAATAAGGAGTCTAATGTTGCATGATATTGGGTTTTAGTGTCATTGTGAAATATTACGTTTTAGGCTTGGAAGGAACTTTTAATATATCCCATAACGATGGGGCTTTAATTTATGAAAATAGCAACCTCAATTTAATAATGATCTGAAAACAGTTTAGGCAAGTTTCCACGCTAGACTAACAGCGACAACATTAGCTAGTCTGCCCTTCATCTCTCTTTAGCCAAAAACACCACCCACTCAGCTTCGTTTGACAAAACTAACCCACATATTTCCGCCACAACCCCGGTAACAACCCCAACGTCTCATCAATCAGCGCCCGCCGGTCATTGCCCGGTTTCCAGATGGTCACCATGGTTTGGCTGATCCCTTGGCTGCCCACTTCGGTGCGCAGCGTGTTGACGTTTTTCCACTGTTCCGCATGCATGTGCGTCGGCAGGAATCCCCAGCCGCAGCCCTGTTCAAGCAGGGCGCGCAGCATCTCCAGTTCGTTGGTGAAGATAGTGTGCCCTGAAATTTGCAGGCGGCGCGCCACCGGTTCGTCAGAATCCGGGTGCATGATCACCTGCGGCGTGAGCGAAAGTTCCAGCAGCGAGAGCGGCTGTTCCGCGCCGGGGAAAAGCGCTTTAGACGCGTAAAAATCCATCCCTATCGCCCCTAAGGCACGCCACTCCATGGCGTCGCCCACGCTGCGGTGGCGCGCCTGGCAGATGCCCAGATCGGCCTGGCCGCTTGCCAGCAGGCTTTCCGCTTCGTCGCGCGAGGCGTTAATCAGGCTCAGGCGCGTGTTGCGCTGGGCCATGGCGGCAATCAGCGCCTGCAGCAATGCGCGGGGCGTGAAGGGATCGTAGACCAGCGAGATTTCCTGCGCCGCGCTCTTCGGCACGTCTTTGGCAAACGCTTCAAACGCTTTCACCTGGCGCATCAGCAGGTGCGCCTGGCGTTGCAGCTGTTCGCCTTCCGGCGTCAGGTGCAGGCTGCGCCCCTCGCGCAGGAACAGCGCATAGCCCAAGCCATCCTCGAGAAAATCAATCAAATCGCGCAGCGTCGTGCGGTCTTTACCCAGCTTGAGCGCGGCTTTCGCCAGGCTGCCGTGCTCGGCCACGGCGGTGAAGGCTTCCAGTTGGGCAAAGGAATAAATCAGGCTCGGCACGCGGTTCTCCCGTCGATTTTGCGGGGGATTTTCCCCCATCAGGCGTTTTTTATTATAGGCCGCGTTTTTTTAAGCTGAACGCCTTCCTGAGCTAAGCGAGAAAAAATATGAAAAGCAAAGTGTTTAACCGCAGCCTGCTGGCGGGCGTTGTCATCAGTCTCTGCAGCGGCCTGTTGGCGCCCGCCGCGCTGGCCGCCTGTGCGGGCACCGAACTCAGCGCCTGTCCCGCGCCTTTCGATGCGCAATTGCCGGACACGCACAAAATGCTCACCTGGAGCCAGAGCGACCGGGTGATCGGTTTTCGTAACGACTACCGCAACTATGCGGGAGATGTGTTTCACCACGGCAACGCCGCGCCGCTACTTACTGCCGCTAAACCGTTAACGGACGCCACCTATCGGGTGAATGGCAAAACCTACCACCTGCAGGATTACCTGCAGCGCCAGAACGTCAGCGGCATGCTGGTATTGAAAGACGGCAAAATCGCCTGGAAATATCTGGGGGAGGGCAATACCGATGCTACCCTGTGGACATCGCGCTCCGTGGGCAAATCGGTGGTCGCCACGCTGGTGGGCGTGGCGATTAAACAGGGCAAGATCCGCTCGCTCGACGATCTCATCACGCAATACGAACCCGATCTGAAAGGCACCGCGTGGGACGGCGTGACCCTCAGGCAGCTGATCACTCACACCTCCGGCGTGGCGTGGAATGAGGATTACACCAACCCGAAATCGGACTTCGCGCAGCTGACCGAGTGTGAAGCCAAGCCCGGCACCTACGCCTGCGTGCGCAAGCTGGTGGCCGGCCTACGCCGCGCACACCCGGCCGGGCAGAACTGGTCTTATTCCTCCGGCGGGGCGTGGCTGCTGGGCGACGTGCTGGAGCGTGCCACCGGCATGCCGCTGGCGGCCTATCTTGAGCAAAGCATCTGGCAGCCGTACGGCATGGCGAGCGACGGGGTGTGGCATGCCTATGCCAAAGGCCAGCACGACGTGGGCGCGCATGGATTCAACGCCACGCTGGAAGATTGGGGGCGCTTTGGCGAGTTCATCCTGCATAACGGGAGGTTGCCGAACGGCAAACAGATCCTGCCGGAAGATTGGGTAGCCCAGTCGTCCAACTGGACGCGGGCGGCGGGCTCGGTATCGGCGGCGCATCCTGACGGTATTTACGGCTACCAGTGGTGGAACAACGAAGTGCCGACCAATGCGGCCAACGTGGAACCCGCCCCGCAGACTTCCCTCAAGCATTCTCTGTGGGCGCTGGGGATCTTCGGCCAGATGATCATGGTCAATCAGGCGGAGAATCTGGTGATCGTCCAGTGGTCCACCTGGCCGCAGGCGGAGCC
This sequence comes from Serratia sp. A07, assembly GCF_058725505.1. Lineage (NCBI taxonomy): Bacteria > Pseudomonadati > Pseudomonadota > Gammaproteobacteria > Enterobacterales > Yersiniaceae > Serratia > Serratia sp. A07. The sequence continues at coordinate 28,005 of NZ_JBZXDO010000031.1, read as the reverse complement.
TTCTTTCAGCGCGCAACCGCTGGAGGCCTCGCTGATGTTTAGCGCGATAGCCAAGGAACTGCGTTAATTCCACGGAGCGAGCAGGGGCGGTTGCCATTCCGCCCATGCATATAACAGCGCGGAAACGGCGATCTGGGCTATGCTTTTCACCACATCCACTTTGCGCCGAAACGGGCGTGACAAAAGTGCGGCATGGCAGGCCAGGTTGAAGCTCTCTATCGAACGGCTCTTCACAGGAGTGGCTAAATTGAAAATCGATTGGCATAGCGCATTGTTAACACGCGCCACGATCGTGGATAAAAGCTACAAAAATACGCAAAACGTCCGTCGTTTCATGGTTGAGGCGTGCGGAGAGGATTTTCGCTTCGATCGTGAATTCATGGCATGGATACGCAATGACGTGCCAAAGACGCTAGGTGATGTGGTTGATGAGTGGCAGCGTAGGCACTCATAGTCGTTCGTAACCCTAGCCGGTTAGGGTGCAGTTCGGGCAGCGCCTTATCGTTAGGTACTGGAACGGTCGTTCATTTTGCTCAAGTCTTCAAATGTTTCTCTATCATAAAGTTCGGCAAGGTGTGAAATTTCAGGGTGTCTTATTGGAATGAGGCATAGCGGTAAAATCCAGAGGGCGGAATAAGTAAGTGATTGGCCATTAATCCAAAACCAGATATTGACCAGCGGCGACCGCATGAGCTGGTGTTGATTATTTAGCCAATAATAAAATTTCTCCCGTTCGCATCAATACTAGAGGCCTATCAACTGTTTTTCCAAGAGAAAAATCCCTTCCGTCGTGATAGATTAAATTCATGAAACTTTTTTCCAAATTTAAACTATTTCAGATCTAATGATGAGGGAGTCATGGGTTTATTCACTTTGGAAGACCAAGAATTCAAAAAGGTTGCTAAAACTACGTTTATGCGCGAATCGATCCTCGAACGTAGGGATATTCAGTCAGCAATAGCCAAGAACATGAGCGATTTTTTGCCCGATTGCCTGGTAATCCAGGAGGAGTTTAACAATTGGGAAAACAGTCAACGTAGAATTGATTTACTCTGTATCGACAAGGCGTTTAATCTGGTTGTCGTTGAGCTGAAGCGTGATGAACAAGGTGCGCATATGGAACTTCAGGCGGTAAGGTATGCTGCTATGGTTTCACAAATGACGTTTAATGATGCTGCGGAGTGCTACCAAAAACATCTTGATAAAGAAGGCGTTGCTAAGAATGCTGAGCAGGAGATACTCAAGTTTTGTGAGCGAGACGAAGGCGAGATTGCTGACTTCAATACTCAGGTAAGGATTGTACTGATCTCAGCTGATTTCTCTACGGAAGTAACAAATACGGTACTTTGGCTGAACAATAACGGGTTAAATGTCAGCTGTTTCAAGTTAAGCCCTTATTTGCACCTTGATAAGGTACTGGTCAATTTTGAACAGATAATACCACTACCCGAAGCAAAAGATTTCTTGGTTAGACAGAAACGAAAAGAAACGGAAGCCAGGGATGCCAAAGAAAAAGGAGAGAGGGATTACTCGAAATTTATCTATAAGGGTGTGGTTTATAACAAAAGAAATCTGGCCTATGAGCTGATGAGCGAATGGATTATGGATACTAATCCGTATGGTATGCAGGCGATAGCGTCTGTGTTTGGCGATGATATCCATCGCAGCCTTATTAAGGTTGAACAGGATGTGATTGCGTCACGGCGTAAGCGATTTCATGATGAAACCATTGAGCTTGCCTCCGGTGAGATAGTACTAATTACTAATCAATGGAGTATTGGCTCTATTCAAAAGCTGATAAATAAGTTTGCCAGCCTTGGCTATAGCATTGAGATGCACCAGTAAGATTGATCTCAGACGGCCAATCAGATGGTCTCAGCACGCAAAGCGGAACCTTGCCCCTAATGCGATGGCATTGTTCCGCTTAGTACTCTTATTTTCTCGCAAACCTTGCCAAGATCGCCTCTACAGCAGCGCTATCCCTAACCCCGCCGATCAAACCGATAAACCAGCGCCAACGCCAGCGCCAGGATCAAAAGCGGCGGAGCGAGGGCGGTGAAGGCCGCGTTGAGGGCGAACAGCAACCCCAGGTTGAGGACGATCTGGTAAGCGATGTAGGTCAGCAGCCCGACGATCACGCCGAGCGCTAATCGGCTGCCCATGCCGGGGGCGCGCGGGGCGGTAAAGGTAAACGGGATGGCCAACAGAATCATCGCCAGCACCAGCAGGGGCTGGCCGAGTTTTTTCCACAGCGCCAGGCGGTATTCGGTGCTGGGCTGCCCCGAGCCCTGCAGGTAATCGATATAGCGTTCCAGCTGTTGGAGCGAGAAGCTGCCCGCCGGCAGGGTCAGCTCTTTCAGGCTCGGCACGGCGAACAGCGAGCGCCACGGCAGGCTGCTTTGCCGCTCAATCGTCTCCTTTCCGCCTTGCCAGCGTTTCTGCATCACGTTGTGCAGCAGCCAGCTGCCGTCGGCGGCGGTGCTGGCGCTGTCGGCGTAGAGGTAAGATTCCAGCGCGCGGTTGGCCTGATAGCGGAAGATCTCAATGCCGTGGGGCTGGTCGTTCTCATCGACGGTTTTGACCGTCACAAACTCGTTGCCGCGCCGTGCCCACAGCGGGTTTACGGTGACGTCGTTATCGTTCGACTGCGCCAGGGCGTTGTTCTTCATCTGCAGCGCGCGTTGCTGCAGCGGCGAGGCCGCCCACTCATCGAGGGCGCCGAGCGAGAGGTTCATCAGCAGCCCGGCGGCGAGCATTACCAGCGCAATGCGGAATATCGACATCCCGGCGGAGCGGATCGCGGTCAGTTCCAGGGTTTTGGACAGCTGCCCTAGCCCGACGATGCCGCCGAGCAGCGCGATAAACGGCCCCAGATCGACCAGGCTGCGCGGCAGGGTCAGCACGGTCACCAGCAGCGCCTGCTGCCAGCGGTAGCCGCCCGGGGCCACGTCTTCCAGCTCGTTGATCAGCGTAAAGGTGGTGAACAGCGGGATGAGCAGCCCGGCCGCGGCGGCGAAGCCGATGAACACGTTGCGGATCAGGTAACGGCTAAAAATAGTCATCGGGAGGGTGTCCGCAGCAGGGATAAATCGCGCGCCAGCAGCAGGGCGATGCCGACAGCCATCGCCAGCGGCACCAGCCAAACGCCGGGGATCGTCGGCAGAGAGCCGTTGGCCACCAGCGTGCGGCAAATGTTGCCGCCATAGAAAATCACGGTAAACAGTACCGTCAGGGGCAACAGCGCGGCATAGCGCCCCTGCCGCGGCTTGATGCGGCTAAAGGGGATCGCCAGCAGCACCATCAGCACGGTGGTCAGCCCGCGGCTCTCGCGCCATTGCAGTTCGGCGGCGTCACCCGGATCGGCGGAGCGCGCCAGCTCCGCCGGCGAGGCCGACTTGTGCCGGCTCTCGGCGCTGGGCACGAACGGTTTGAGCGCGATATCAAAGCTGTCGTAGTTCTGCCCGTTGTCGTCGGTGCCCTGGCGATCCAGCACATAGGCGGTGCCGGTTTTCAGCCGCACGGCGGGGCTGGCGGGAGAGGCGTCGAGCACCTCCACCGACTGCGCGCGGTACAGGTTGGTGTGATGGCCGCCGCGCACATAAATCAGGGCATCCGTCAGATGATTGGCCGTTTTGTCGACGCGACTGGCGAGGATCATGCGGCCGTTGCCGCTGACGTTGAATTTGTCGGCCTGCAGGTGGCTCACGTCCAGCACCGACTGTGACTCTTGCTGCAGCTGATAGATATTGGCGTACGCCCAAGGCCTGCCATACAGCGACAGCAGCGTGACCGCTATCGCCAGCGGCACGGCCAGTATCAGCACTGCCTTGTACAGCCGCAGCGGGCTGGCGCCGGCGGCCAGCATGGCGGTGATCTCCGCATCGCTGTACAGCTGGCTCAGCGCCACCGCCACCGAGACATACAGCGCGACGGGCAATATCATCTCCAGCGCGATCAGCGATTTATAGAAAACCACCTCGGCCACCACCCGCAGCGCCAGCGTGCCGTTGGCGGCGTCGGTCAGGTAGCGCTGGGCGGAGTAGCTGGCGAACATGAAGATCAGAAACCCGGCGATCATCACCACCAGGCGGCGGATCTCAACCGTGATATAGCGTTCAATCAAAGACATGCGTTATCGGCTCCCGGCGGCGTGCACTTCATGGCGTCTCCCGGTCGATCAGGGTGCGCAGCAGGGCGATCACCTGGTCAACCTCCTGCGGGGTGAGTGCGCCGTCCTTCGCCCACTGCACGCGCCCGGCCTTGTCCAGCACCACGATGGTGGAGCTCTCTTCCGGCAGCCGCCAGGCCATGCGCCCCAGCCCGTCGCTGTCGACGATGAACTGCGCCCAGGGGTAATGCCGCTTGTTTTTCTCGATCTTGCCGCGCACGAAGAAGCCGGAGCCCGGTATCGCGTCGTCGGTGTTGACGATGGTGGTGGGCTGGAAGCGATCGCCCGGCAGGTTCGCGTCTTTGACGGCGTTGATCAGCAGCGAGTTCTTCTTTTTGGCGGAGGTGCGCCCGGCGATGTACTGGATCACCCGCACCTTGCCCGCCAGCTTTGCGCTGTTCCACGGCCGGTAGCTGAAATCGCCGTTGCGCAGCAGCAGCTCGCCGCGATCGGCGATGGCGATCGGCGCCACCGGCCGGCCATGCACGAAGTTATGCGCTGACGCCGCCAGCGGCGACAGCAGCAGCGCGAGGGGCAGCAAGCGGCGTAACGTCATCATGGCTCCGCGCAACGCGCTTATCTGCCCGCCGCGATGGCCGGCTGGGAAAACGACAGCGGAAAGCGCGCCAGCAGCAGCTCCAGGCGCTGGCGGATGTCGATATCCAGGATCGCCGGCCGATCATAGATATCGCCGCCGGCCAGCTTGTCCGCCACCATCACGTCATGCCGGTCGCCCATCAGGCCGTTAATCGCCGCCAGGAAGCGCGAGATCTGCCGGGCTTCGCGGTTGTCGGGAGCGATCGATCTCAACGTGTCGTAAAACGACACCTGGCGGCTGACGATTTTGCGCACGTCGTGGAATTGATGCCCGGTCAGCGCCGGGCTGGCGATCAGCGTCTGCAGCTGGCGCATCTGCTCCTGGCGGTAGGTGATAAAGCCCTGTGCGCTTTCCAGGCGAGTGTGGCGCAGCGCATAGCGCACGGACGACCACACCGGCTTGCTGAGCAGCAGCCGCAGCAGGTTGCCGTACAGCGTCAGGTTCTTCTGGTTGCCGTTGCGAAACGCATCCTGAAAATGGCCGAGCACCACGGTGGTGGTGTGGAACAGGCGGTTGGCGCGGTGGGGCGCGCCGTACAGCTGCTGGGCGAAGCGCAGGTGCTTATAGCGGGCGCGGATATATTTGTAGCGCATGCGGGTGGCCGCCGCCAACTGCGGGTCTTGCAGGAAACCGTTCACCAATTGCAGCAGCTCGCGGCGGGAAAAGCCGTCTTCCCAAAACTGCAGGCACAGCGCGTAGTTGTCCCGAATGCTCTCGGGGGAACACTGCAAATCAATCTGCTGCGGCAGGCTGATATTCGCCTCAACCAGGTCATCCTCTTCCACCGCGACAAACAGCGCCTGGGTGGTTTCGGCGGAGAACTTCTTCCAATTATCGTTAGCGGTCATTAATTACTCTCTTTGGGCACATTCAGCCCCAACATAAAGCGATTGCGGTAGGCGCCGATCGTCGGTATCAGGGATAACAGAACGTCTAAACATTGCCCCAGTAAATAAGCGAAGGCGGCGCCCTGCACGCCGAAGGCATATGCCATCGACACCAGCAGCGCAATGTAGGCCGCCGAGGCCGTCGCCTGCGCGATCAGGAAGGCGCGCTGCTTGCCTGCCATAAACAGTAAGGATTCCTGCGGGAAGCCCATCATGGAAACGATGATCGCGCCCAGCATGATTTGAATCAGGTCATAGGCTTCCAGGTATTGCTGCCCGAAGACGGCGGAAATGAGCGGCTTGCCCACCAGCAGCATCAACACCGCGACGGCCAGGCCGATGCCGCCGGCCAGCAGCGAGGAGCGCAGGCCCAGCAGCCACGGGGTCTTGGTGCGCGGGTCCAGGCGCATGATCTCGGGATAGAAGCTTTTCTCCAGCAGCTTGGCCGGGGTGCCCGTCGCATCGAAGAAGGTCATGGCGATCTTGAACAGCCCGGCGGCGGCCGGCCCGAGCACCACGCCCACCAGCACGGTGGTGCAGGAGTTGCGCGCGGCCCAGATGGTATGGGCGATGTTGGTGGTCCAGACGAAGTTCCAGGCGCCCTCGATGCGGCGTGCGACGTTGAACAGCCGTGGCCTCAGCGCGCCGTGGATATCGCGGCGGCGCAGCTCGCGCGCGGTGAACCACCAAAACAGCGTGCCGCCGATCAGGTTAGAGGCGTACCAGGTGACGATAAAGCCAGGGAATCCCAGATCGAAATAATAGGAAATGACGCTGCCCACCGCCTGCAGGAAAGGCTTGATCGCCTGCTGGATGGCGATGAGATCGAAACGGTTGAAGGCGCGCAGCACGCCGGTCGGCGTGGACGAGGTCATCGACGGGATCAGGGTGCAGTACAGCATGGCAAGCCAGAAACTTTCGCTGTCCAGCCCCAGGGCGTGGGACAAGAACGGCAGCATGATCATGCCGCCCAGTACGGCGATGACGCCGCTGGCGATATCCAGCCCGAAGGAGAAGGCGACGACGTCGCGGAAGCGCCCGGTGTTTTGGTGCTCCAGCGCCGGGGTGCCGAATTGCACCACAAACTGCCAGGTCTGGAATTTGATGAAATCGCTGACCGCTTTGGTATAGGCCTGGATTACCACCAGCACGCCGAACATTTCAGGCGACATGCCTTTACCGGCGCAGGAGAGCGCCAGCAGGCCAAGCAGTGCGCTGGCCACGCTGCCGGAGCCTAGGTAGGCGGCATTACGTAAAATGGAGCGAAACGCACCATCGGAAAACCACCGTTTCATAACCCAAACCAGCCGTTATCGTTTTTTTGCTGCATCTTGTGTTCCGCTGTCATGCGCTTACCCTGTATGCGTTTAATAAACCTGAGTTTCTTCGCCGGCGTTTCGCCGGGTTGCCCGATGTCGCTCTGTGGGCGCTTCGCGGGGGGCACCACGGCCGAAATGGCGTTGAGCGCGTTGCTCAGCACCTCGTCGTAAGGGGCTCTGGCGTCCAGCTCGATGATGCGCGCGCCGTTGTATTGCAGGCGCACCATGGCGGAAATCTTGTCTTTCAGCTCTTCATAGCTGTGATCGGGCTTGCGGGAAAACGCCGTATCGACGTCGATATCGAGGCGAATGATCAGCGCCGGCCGATAGACGGCCATGCGTTGATATAAACGGCGTTCGCGCGCCGCCAGGCGGCTCAATAGCCAGCCTTTTGCGCGCTCCACGCCGATACCGGGCCCGTCGTAGTAAAAACCTGAAATTTCCGCCTGCGGGTAGCGATCGCTGATCACCAGCACGCCGCTCTGCGCCAGCCTCCGCACCTTGCGCAGGTTGGAGGCGCGCCACAGCGAAAAGCCGTACATGATCAGCGCAGCCCACAGCGCCGGCGGCCTGTTGCTCATGCGTTGGGTTTTATCGGATTTGGCCGCCAGGCGCCGTTCCAGCCACACGCCGATGAACGGCAATTTCTTGATTTTGTCGCCGTCTTCGCCGGAGATCAGCCCTAAATAGCGCCGCTGCGTGGGGCGATGCTGCTGCAGGTTCTTGACCAGATCGGCGGTCAGCGTGGACTTGCCGGTGCCGTCGCTGCCCACCACGGCAATCAGCCCGCTAATGCAGGTGGAAGAGGAGTGCTGTTCGGCAGTGAGTTTATTTTTTTTCATCTGTTTCGGTACGAAAAGGTTATTTGTCGGCTAGGCATTGGCGGCCCTCAGCGATATTTTAACGGCGCGCAGCGATTCGTCGAAAATATGGCTGGCCGGTTCGCGGCCGTCTAAATCCAGTATGTTAGCGCCGTTAAACGTCAGGTGCGGGATGACGGCTATCTTTTCACGCAACGCCGCCAGCGAGTGATCGGGTTTGCGTGAATAGGCCGTTTTTTCGTCAATATCCAGCCGAATTAATAATAAGGGCTGATAAGACGCCATCCATTGGTACAGGTGTTGTTCGCGCTTTCTTAGCCAGCGTACCCAGCGATTACCGCCGGCGGTTTTTGCCAGCTGCGGGCCATCGAAACGAAACCCTGCCACTTCGGCCTGCGGATAACGATCGGTAATCAGCAATGCGCCGCTGCGGCTTTTCTTCAGCATGCGACGGAATTTATAAACGCGCCAATAGGAGAGTAAAAAAATCACCAGCGCCGTGGCATTATCCGGCGGCGTGGAAGGGCGCTCATGCACGCGCTCCGACTTCTTCAGCAAATAACGCCCGAAAGGCGCGCCAATAATCGGCAGCGAACTGATCCATTCGCCGATACGCCCGGAGGACTGGCCGAGATAAAGCAGTTCGGCAGGTTCTTGTGGCGATAAGGCGTTGACCAGGCTGGCGGCTAACGTGGATTTTCCCGAGCCGTCACAGCCGGTTATCGCTATTACGCGCACGGGCGAGCGATCAGATGAAGGTCTTATCTGCTGACTCACAATAATTGATCCAATGCGAAAAAAACTATTGTATTCCAATACGCCTTGGGTTCAAGATATTTATTGTGCTTTGCCACGATAAAATAATGAGATGGGTATTTGGGTTCGTTATTTGAATTGATATTCATGGCGTTCGTTCTTGTTATTTTGTGCTAATTGTTCGCGCGCAGGTCAGTTTCGCTTTTTATGTTAATTTCCGGAATGGTCCGCAGCGGAAAAAGAGCAGAGGTTTTTAATTTTCGCTTAATCTTTTGTGCTGTTTGGCACTGCGCTGAGGCAATTTATTTTGCGCGGCTGCCGAGCAAGGTTAAGCGTGATTTCGCTTCAAACATGGCACGCCGTTTCTGGTGTATTGAAAGAGAGTCTTATTATGAGTGCAAAATTTCCGCCGTTGATTGCGGTTATTGGCAGCGACGGATCGGGTAAGTCCACCGTTTGTGAACATCTGATCGAATATGTGAAACATTATGGCCCGGCGGTGCAGGTGCATCTGGGCAAACAGGCGGGCAACGTCGGGCGCGCGGCGGCGAAATTGCCGCTGCTCGGGCGCTCGGTGGGCAAGGCTATCGAGAGCAATACCAAAAAAGTCAAAACGAAAAAATCCCGGATTGGCCTGTTGCCGTCGGCGGTGATCATCGCTTTCGTGGGGCGGCGGCTGCTGCGTTTTCGCCGCATGCTGGCGTTTCGTCGGCAAGGGTTCATCGTGTTGACCGACCGTTTTCCGCAGGCGCAAATCCCCGGCGCTTACGACGGCACGGTATTTCCCGTCGACGTTGAAGGGAGCCGTTTCGTCCGTTGGTTGGCGGCGCGCGAGCGGGCGGCGTTCCAATGGATGGCGGGGCAAAAACCGGATCTGGTGCTCAAGCTGAATGTCAGTCTGGCGGTGGCCTGCGCGCGCAAACCCGATCACCGCAAAGCGGCGCTGGAGAAGAAGATCGCCGTCACGCCGTTATTGACGTTCGAAGGTGCCGACATCGTGGATCTCGATGCCGATCGGCCGATCGAGGAGGTGCTTTCGGCGGCGGAAAAAGCCATCGCGGAATTTATGGCGGCGCAGGGCTATCGCTATTCGGCTGATGGGGCATCAACGGCTGCGCACTGAGGCGCGCAGCGATTCGGCAGGGCGGCGATGCCATTTTCGGCACCGCCGCCGCGGCCGAGAGGGAAAGGCTTTATTTTTTCAGCGCCGCAAAGGCGCGCACGATGGTGTCGATCTCTTCATCGCTGTGCGCGGCATTGACGCTGCAGCGCAGCAGGGTAACGCCCGCCGGCGCGGCGGGTGGCAGCACCAGATTCACATACACGCCGTGGGCGATCAGCTCACGCCAGAAACGCAGCCCTTCTTCCTTCGAGCCGATCATCACCGGCACCACCGGGCTGATGCGCGGCCCCAGGGTATACCCCAGCTCGGCGAGGCCGTGGTACAGGCGGTGCGCATTGCTCCACAGTTTTTCCCGCAGCTCGGGATGGCGCGCGATTTTTTGCAGCGCCGTGCGCACCGACGCGATGCTGGAAGGCGACGGGGACGCGGTAAAGATATACGGCCGGCTGCTGTAGCGCAGCACGTCCATCCCCTTGCCGCCGACGGCGAAACCGCCGATCGAAGCCAGGCTTTTGCTGAAGGTGCCCAGGATGATATCCACGTCTTGCTCGACGCCCAGCGCTTCGGCCAGGCCGCGGCCGTGCTCGCCCATCACGCCGAAGGAGTGCGCTTCGTCCACCAGCAGATAGCCGCCGAGCCGCCGCTTGATGTCGACGATTTCCACCAGCGGGGCGACGTCGCCCAGCATGCTGTAGATGCCTTCCACGATAATGATCGCCTCGCGGGCCCGTTCGCCCAGGCGCAGCATGCGGCGCTCCAGATCGGCGGCGTCGTTGTGGCGGAAGCGAATAATCTCCGCGCCGCCGAGGGCGCAGGCGTCGTAAATGCTCGCGTGGCTGTCCGCGTCGATCAAGACCACGGAGCCCGGCCCCGCCAGGGTGCTGATGACGCCCAGGTTGGCGGTATAGCCGGTGGAGAATACGATGGCGCTGGGGCGATCGAAGAATTCCGCCAGCTCCCGTTCCAGCGTCAGGTGCGATCCGTAGCTGCCGTTCGCCATGCGCGAGCCGGTGGTGCCGGTGCCGAGTGCGGCCAGGGCCGATTGGCCGGCGGCGATCGCCTGCGCATCGAACGTCAGGCCGAGATAATTATTGGTGCCGGCGAGGACAATCTTTTGATCGCCGATGCGGCCCTGGGTGGCGGAATACACTTCGTCGATACAGGTGCCGAACGGATTCAGACCGGACGTTTGAAATTGTTCACGGTCATTGGCGAGCCGTGCAAACTTATCATACAGTCCCATGGCTTTTCTCCAGATAAGGGCGCAGCGCGTCAAGCAGTTGCTCAGGCGTTCTGACATCAAGCAATATATTGATAGGAATGGAGATATCTAATTCATCTTCCAGCATCATCAGCAGATCCAGGACTCTGATGGATTCCAGGCCAAGATCATTGACGAGATCGCTATCAGGTTTTATTTCCACTCCGCCTTCGACGATACCTTGCAAACACGTCAGGATATAATCCATTACAGCATCGCGATTTAGCATAAGAACGTTGACACACCTCTATTTGGAATAATTAAAACAGCCCTTCACGCAGCGCGCGTTCCAAACTCACCTGTGGAAACCAATTAATCTGTTGCGACAGCGCGTGATTGCTGGCGGACCAGTCGTGATGGGTTAACTCGCGTATTTTGCTGCGTGTCAGCATCGGTTCCTGTTTGACCAGGCGGTTCCACACCACGCTGATATCCGCCAGGGCTTTCAGCAGCGGCAGCGGAATGCCTACCAGACGCACCGGCCCGTGCCGCACGGCGGCGCCGATGTCCCGCAGGCGCAGCCAGTTATAGCCTTCGGCCACGCCGTCGCACAGTTCGTAAATATTTGGCTGCGCGGGTTCGGCCTGCACCCATTGGCTGACCGCCTTGGCCAAATCGCTCACGTGCAGAAAAGAGAGCCTGGCGTCAGGCGCGCCCAGCCGGGGCAGCACGCCGCGCAGCAGGCCGTTGAACAGCGGCTTCAGCTCTTTATCGCCGGGCCCGTAAACCGCCGTCGGGCGGAAAATCCCCAGCGCGATGTCGCCCGTGGCGGCGATGAGTTGCTGCTCGGCGGCCTGTTTTGAATGGGCATACCAGGACAGCGCCGGATGGCGGGCCGCCAGCGACGACATGAACAGGAAGCGATGGCAGCGGCCGTTCTGCCTGACGGCCTGCATCAAATTCAGGCTGCCGGTCACGTTGCAGCGGGTGAACACCGCTTCCGAATGCCCGCGCACCTGGCCCGCACAGTGCACCACGCACTCTGCGCCGCGCACCAGCTCGGTGAGCGAGGGCCGATCTTCCAGCGCGCCGGGGATCCACTGCAGGTTGTCGATGGCGGCTTTTCCGGCTTGCCGCGTCAGGGCGCGCACGCTAAACCCTTGCGCCAGCAGTTCCTGGACGATGTGCCGGCCGATAAAGCCGGTCGCGCCCGTCACCGCCACGGTGCCGCTCATTGCGCGAAACCGGCCAGCTGCGGCATTTGCGGGTAGAGCGAGGCGCTCAGCCAGCGTTTCTTGGCCTCGGCGCGGGCGGGTTTGCCCGACGACGTGCGGGGAATGCTGTGCGGCGGCAGCAGCTCGATATCCACCGCGATGCCGAACTCGCTTTGAATGCGCGCGCTCAGCGAATGCACGATTTGCTCCCGGCGTTCTTCCGAGCTGACTCGGCACTGGATTTGCAAAATGATCCTGGCCGCCTCGTCGTGTTCTTCGGTCACGAAGGCAATCGCATCGCCGGAACGGATTTCAGGCTCGGATTCCGCGACGTACTCGATATCCTGCGGCCAGATATTGCGGCCGCGAATGATGATCAGATCCTTCTTGCGGCCGGTGACGTACAGATAGCCGTCCAGCAGATAGCCCAGATCGCCGGTGTCCATCCAGCCGGTCACCTGGATCTGCTGTTGGGATTCGTCGTCGCAGAAATAACCGTTCATCAGGCTGGGGCCGGAAATCGTGATATGACCGACCTGGCGTTCCGGCAGCGGCTGCCCGGTTTCGCTGCGGATCTCGATGCGGTGGCCGGGCAACGCTCGGCCGCAGTTGACGAAGGTCGAGACGGCGCGGGTCTTCTTGCCGGGCGCGACCGCCTTACCCTCGTACTCCAAAATATCGCGGTCGACGGCGTTGGTTTGCGGGCCGGAGCAAGGGTCGGAAAAGCTCACCGCCAGAGTGTTCTCGGCCAGGCCATAGCACGGCATGAAGGCTTTGCTGTCGAAGTTGATGCTGCTGAAGTGTTCGCCGAACTGGCCGAGCAGCTCGGCCGGGATCGGCTCGGCGCCTACACCCGCGACCCGCCAGCTGGAGAGATCCAGATCGGCCAGCTCTTTGGCGTTGCTGCGGCGCAGGCACAGGTCGTAGCCGAACGGCGGGGCGACGGACACCGTGCCGCGATTCTTGGCGATCAGTTTCAGCCACTGCATCGGGCGCATGGCGAAATCTTGCGTGCGCAGGTAATCGACGGACAGCTGGGTCGCCACCGGGGTCAGCAGGAAACCGACCAGGCCCATATCGTGATAGAAGGGCAGCCAGGAGACGCAGCGGTCGCCCGCGCGCAGCTTGATCCCGTCGCGGCTGATCGCGTTCAGGTTCGCCATGGCCGCCCGCTGGGTAATGATCACGCCGCGCGGAAAGCGGGTGCTGCCCGAGGTGTATTGGAGATAGGCGATGTCGTCAGGCGAAGGTGCGGGCAACGCGATTTCCGGCTCCGGCAACGCGTTAAAATCCTCGTCGCTGAGGATGTGCAGCGACGGCGCCTTTTCCGTGGCCGAGGCGATCAGCGGCGTCCACTCTTCGCTGCTGATGATTGCCGCGGGGTTACAGCTGGCGATCAGCCCCTTCAGCTTGGCGGTGTAGGAGTCGCGCTGGCCCACGCCCATCGGGATCGCCAACGGCACCGCCACCAGGCCGGCATATTGGCAGGCGAAAAAGGCTTCGACGAATCCCGCGCTAGTTTCGGCGATCAGCGCCACGCGATCGCCTTTCTTGAGTTTCAGCGACAATAAACGCCGCGCGCCCGAGATCGCTTTTTGCTGCAGCGTGCGGTATTCGAGCACGGTCACAAGTTGATTGCGCCGATCGTAAAAATTCATTCCCGTATTGCCCAGCGCCGCGTAATCCAACGCGTCCACTAAAGTGGGGAAGTCCGCATAGCGCATGGGAAGAGAATGAACGGAACTTGTTTCAGACATAGACAAACTAGCCATAGATTAAAAATCACCAAAAGAGATAAAAGACTCTTGGCGAGGTAATTGATATTTTACTATGAATAGGTTTTGAATAAGTTTATTATTCAACCATCTTCATTCCGCGAGCAGCATATATTACCGCGCTTGAACGGTACGCCGGTTATTACCCGGGCAGAGTGTGAGTTGCCCGTTTTATCAGCCTTGTACGGCACCCTGGCGATATACGGGGGGCTATTGTAAGCTCCGGGTTTCGCCGTTCTTTAGCCTGAATGTGTCGGGCAGGAAATAACTGTCGACTCATGGGTTATGACCTCGTGCATGGCTATCTTAGAACTTAAACACTTCCTAAACAGTATGCCGCAAGAAATCAAAAAGTGAATGGCTCATTTAAGCTGAATCTTAAAAAGAGCATTAAGTGGTAAAAATGGCGATCCCGCTCCTGATTAAAGTCGGTACACTAAATGCGGCAGATTTCTTTTGCCCAAACAGCACGAAATAATAAAAGAGCATCATTAGCGTAGCATGTCAGCGCCGCTTTTTGTTTCCCTTTTTTCGAACAATCACGGAAACCTCAGGGTGAATATCGGGCAATGAGCACGCTGATTCACCGGGGGTAATATTCGGTTTTTCTTATCGTTGAACCGGAGGCAATACACAATCCAATTAAAGAGAACAGCATAAAAAATGCTAAAGGCGTTGTCGCGCGCTTATTTAATTATTTTATTAAAACGTAAGGCTATTTATGATCCGCATTGAGAAAGTTCTGGATAAACGCGAGCTTAAAGAATTTATTGCTTTCCCCTCGTTACTGTTTCGCGATGATCCAAACTGGATTGAGCCGCTGTATTTAGAGCGCGAAGAGCATCTGTCAAAGAAGAATCCCGGCACCGACCATATCGAATGGCAGGCGTGGGTGGCCAAAAAGCAGGGGAAGGTCGTTGGGCGCATCACCGCACAAATTGATTCCCTGCACCGCGAGCTGCATGGCGAGGATACCGGCCACTTCGGCATGATCGACGTCGTTGACGATCCCGCCGTATTCAGCGCGTTGTTCACGGTGGCGGAGGAGTGGTTGAGGTTGAAAGGCGCGCGCAAAATCACCGGGCCGTTCAGCCTCAATATCAATCAGGAAAGCGGCCTGTTGGTCGAGGGGTTCGACACTCCGCCCTCGGCGCTGATGACGCACGCCAAGCCTTATTACGCGCCCCAGATAGCGCAGCAGGGCTATAGCGAAGGGATTGATTTGCTTGCCTATTGGATGAAAAGAACCGATCTGCACTTTTCGCCGTCGTTAACCCGGATGATGGACCAGGTACGCAAAAAGGTGACCGTTCGCCGCCTCAACCGCAAGCGCTTTCGCGAGGAGATGCAGGTGCTGCGCGAGGTGTTCAACTCCGGGTGGCAGCATAACTGGGGGTTTGTCCCGTTCACCGAGCACGAGTTCGCCACCATGGGGGATCAGCTGAAGTTTCTGGTGCCCGACGATATGATCCATATCGCCGAGGTGGATGGCGCCCCCTGCGCCTTTATCGTCGGCTTGCCGAACATTAACGAAGCGATTGCCGATCTGCAGGGGCGGTTATTGCCGTTTGGCTGGGCGAAGTTATTGTGGCGGCTGAAGGTCAGCGGCGTGCGCACCGCGCGCGTGCCGTTGATGGGCGTGCGCCAGGAATATCAATTCAGCCGCATCGGGCCGATTATTGCGCTGTTGCTGATTGAGGCGCTGCGCGAGCCTTTCGCCAAGCGCAATATCGACGCATTGGAAATGTCTTGGATCCTGGAAACCAATACCGGCATGCGGACGATTTTAGAACGCATCGGCGCGGTTCCCTATAAGCGCTACCGCTTGTACGAGAAAACGCTTTAACCGGCTGATAACGTTTCGTCTTTTAACGTCCTCAGGATAATAAGCCCGCCAGGGCATTTTTCGCGCTGGTCGTTTCACTGTTGTGCGGGCATCGCGTGAGCGAATGAATCCTCTCCTGAGGGCAAACGGTTAAGGTCTTTAATTAATAAACCCGAGATAAATTCACGGCGCGTGATTTATTTGCGGGCGTTGTCGTCGTGTTGATGAGAGCAAATGCTATGCCTGGAAATAAGAAAAAGGGAATAAGCCGATTAACCTACAGCATAAGGAACTCATGGGCCGGGGTTATTGACGCGGTGCTTACCGAAGATGCGTTCCGCCAATTATTGGTTATTAACGCCATTTTACTGGTTGTTACATTTGGTTTAGATATTACAAAAATGGAGCCGCTGTTATTAATTATCTGCAGTTTCCTGCTATTGGTGGTGGAGCTGCTGAATACGGCGATTGAAACCGTGGTCGATCGCATTTCGCTGGAATTACATCCGTTATCCAAACGCGCCAAAGATTTGGGCGGCGCAGCGCAGCTGGTGGCGGTGGTGCTGACCATCGTGGTTTGGGCAACGGTGCTGCTGGGGCGATAGGGGTTTGAGTGGTTCAACCACCAGGCGGTTGTCGTGGCGATATAAGCGGTTATCATCGTTGTTTTGCGTTCAGCAAGGAGAGTAGGCCGTTATGCCCGTGAATTTTGATCTCAACGATCTTTATGCCTTCCGCGCGCTGGTGGAGTACGGCAATTTTCGGCTGGCCGCGGAGTCCATCTGCCTGTCGCAGTCGGCGCTGAGCCGCAGGATTGAAAAGCTGGAAAACGCGCTGGGCAGCAAACTGTTCGATCGCACCACCCGGCGCGTGACTTTGACGCTGTACGGGCAGGCTTTTGCCGAGCGTTCGGATCAGCTGCTGATGAATGTCGAAGCGGTGTTGGCCGATATCGATAAGGTCAGCCAGGAGCGTACCGGGCTGGTCACCGTCGCCACGGTGCCGTCGGCGGCCTACTATTTCATGCCCGACGTGATACGCCGTTTCCGGCTTCGCTATCCGCGCGTGCGCGTTAAACTGATCGACGGTAGCGCAGGCAATGTCATTGAGGCGGTCACCGGCGGCCAGGCCGATTTCGGCATCTGCTTTGCCGGGCGGCTGCAGCCTCATCTTGAATTTGTGCCGTTGGTGGAGGACGTTTACGTGGCCGCCTGCCGGCGCGACCATCCGCTCGCCGCTAAAAAGAGCCTCACCTGGCGGGAATTTTATCAGCAGGACTACGTGTCGCTGGATAAAACCTCCGGCAATCGCAATCTGCTCGATCAGCGCCTGGAACACCTCATGCCGGAGCGCCCCAGCGTGTGCGAAACTCGCCATGTGACGACCATGCTGGGCATGGTTGAGGCGGGCATCGGCATTGCCGCCGTGCCCGCCATGTCAATGCCCGCTTCAGAGCATTCGGTGTTGACGTCGGTGCCGCTGGTCGATCCGGTGGTGAAACGCAGCGTGGGCCTCATCAGACGCGGCGGCCGCATGCAGTCTTTCGTCGCCGCCGAGCTGGAAAAGCTGATTACTGAACGGTATCACTCTGCCTGACCGGCTGCTGCGCCGGCACGGTTCGCATGCCGGTCGCGCGAATGGTCGGCTGTGCCTGAGAGGAGGCGAGGAAGTCCAGCAGCGCTTTGCCTTCGCGGCGGTGCTCCGCCCTGGCGGTTACCGCGCCGGCGAAGCGGGTGATGTACTGCACGTTTTCCGGCAGCTCGCCGATAAAGGTGACGCCCGCCACGGGCAGCAATTCGCTGACCTGCTGGAAGCCCAGCGCATATTTCCCTTGCGCCACTTCAGAAGCCACCGGAATGCGCTCAACCACATGCGCTTTTCCTTTCACCTGTTCCTCGATGCCCAGCTTTTTGAACAGTTGGCCGCTGACGTAGCGGCCGCTGGCGCTGTCGGAATAGGCGAAAGAGTTCGCCTGCAGCAAGACATTGCGCAGGTCGGCATCCGTTTTTATCACCGGCTTGGACGCGCCCTGTTTGACCACCATGCCGATCGGCGAATCGGCCAGCTCCACGCGCGAACCCGGCTGGGTCCAGCGCTCTTTTTCCAGTTGGGTGAGCGCGTCGCCCACCATGATCAGCACATCGGCTTGCTCTCCGCGCGCCAGCCGCGCGGGGATCGCCTGCGGCGTTTTGCCCATCGAGGGGCCGGACACCAGAATGATTTTGTCGCCGCTTTGGGCTTCATACTCCGGGGCCAGCTTCTCCAGCGCGGCTTTGAAGCCGCCGGAGATCATGACGGTCACGTCTTTGGCCAGCGCCGCTGTACTGCAGGAGGCGCACATGAGCAGAGTGATGATCGAACGAGTGAGTTTTTGCATGGCATCATTCCTTTTGAGATGGCGGCTTAGCGCGCGGTTTGCAGCGGCATGGCGATGCGGCGATACAGATACAGTGTCGCCAGCAAGGCGCACAGCGCGGCGAAGCTCATCCAGTAGCCCGGTGAAGCCTTGTCGCCGGTGTATTCGATCAACGCGGTGGAGACTACCGGCGTAAAGCCGCCGAATACCGCCGTCGCCAGGCTGTAGGCCAGCGAGAACCCGGCCACCCGCACTTCTGTTGGCATGATCTCGGTTAAGGCCGGGATCATCGCGCCGTTGTAGAGGCCATAAATGAAGGACAGCCACAGCAGCACGGCCAGCATCATGCTGAAGCTGGGGGCGGCGGCGAGCAGGCTGAGCGCCGGGTAGGCGGTGGCCAACGTCAGCAACGTCATGGCGACCAGCACCGGTTTGCGGCCGAAGCGATCCGACAGCGCACCGCCGATGGGCAACCAGATGAAGTTGGAAATCGCGACCAGTAAAGTGACCAGCAAACTGTCGGAGGCGCTGAGCAACAGCACCTTTTTGCCGAAGGTCGGCGCATACACGGTGATCAGGTAAAACGCGGTGGTGGTCATGGCGACCATCAGCATGCCGGCGATCACCACCGGCCAGTTTTTCAGCAGGGTTTTAAACACGTCGCGCATCGCCAGGTGGTGGCGGCGGGCGGTAAATTCCTGCGTTTCTTCCAGCTTGCGGCGCAGGATGAAGATGAAGGGAACGATCAGGCAGCCGAACAGGAAAGGCAGGCGCCATCCCCACTCGCGAATAGCGCTTTCTTCAAGCGCCGCGTTGAGCGCGAAGCCCATGGCCGCCGCCACCATGATAGCCACCTGCTGGCTGCCGGACTGCCAGCTGGTGTAGAAGCCTTTACGGCCCGGCGTGGCGATTTCAGCCAGATAGACGGACACGCCGCCCAGCTCCGCGCCCGCCGAGAAGCCTTGCAACAGACGCCCGCACAGCACCAGCAGCGGCGCCCAAAGCCCGATGCTTTGGTAAGAGGGGATCAGCACGATCAGGAAGGTGCCCGCGGCCATGATCGACAGGGTCACGATCAACCCTTTGCGGCGGCCGACTTTATCGATGTAAGCGCCCAGCACGATGGCGCCGATCGGGCGCATCAGAAAACCTGCGCCGAATACCGCGAAGGTCATCATCAGCGAGGCGAACTCGCTGCTGGCCGGGAAAAAGGTATGTGCGATGTAGGTAGCGTAAAAGCCGAACAGGAAAAAATCGAACTGCTCTAAAAAGTTGCCGGAGGTGACGCGCAGTATCGCGCCGGTTCTGGCCCGGGTGGTCATGGGTGAGGTAGAGGAATGCATCTTTATCTCCAGTTTGTTATTGGCGCTTGACGCCACGCCTGTTGCTGAAGACTCGCTCAGGAAAATAAACTAAATAAGCGCAATAAACGCATGGCGCGATGCGTTTGGCGCATCAATCGGCGTTAACAATGTTGCCTAACCCGATGTAACGTGGCGTTAACAAGTTTGTCGCTCATCGCCCGCTGCGCAGAACGCCGAAAACGTTATGCGCTTTTTGTGACAGGGTTCATAAAGGGGCGGCGGGGAAGCGCCCCGTGCCTCTGAACGATTGTTCGATACCGCTCGTAAAAAGGTGAATGCCTCGCACTGCGTTTGCAAAATGCTCGGATGTACGTTCAGCCTTGCAGTAACAACGCATGCCTTTGCATGTCATCCCTGCACTTCTCTGCTATAGCTTTACATCTATATAGTTGTTGATCTATATTGCAGGGAGGTCCCGTGTGGGAAATTAAAACAACGGATGTGTTTGATGACTGGTTTAGCTCACTCAACGATGCCGATCGGGCCGGCGTACTTGCCGCATTGATGGTCCTACGGGAAAAGGGGCCCGGGCTGCCCAGACCCTATGCCGATACGGTGAAAGGCTCACGTTACAGCAATATGAAAGAGTTGCGCATTCAGAGCCGTGGAGAACCGTTGCGGGCATTCTTCGCTTTCGATCCGTACCGTATTGGCATTGTGCTTTGCGCGGGCAATAAAGCCGGCAATGAAAAACGCTTTTACGATCGAATGCTTCAGATTGCCGATCGGGAATTCACCTGTTGGCTGAACACATTAAACGAGAAGGAGTGACGCGATGGGCAGAACGCTGGAACAGCTTATTGCGGATGAAAAGCCCGAGGTCGTGGCCAACGCGCAGGCGCTGGCGGCGGACATCATGCTGAACATTCACCTTGCCGAGCTGCGCGAAAAAGTACAGAAAACGCAGGTTGAAATGGCGCAGGCGCTGGGGATCCGGCAGCCGACCGTGGCCGTGATGGAAAAACCGGGCCGCGATCTGAAACTGTCTTCGCTAAAACGCTACGTTGAGGCGGCGGGCGGCAAACTGCGGCTGGATGTTGAACTGCCGGACGGCTCTCACTACGAAGTGGTGCTGTAGACGCCGCTGCTCGGTTAACGGTAGAAAGCAAAAAGCCCGCTCGGGTTTCCCTGAGCGGGCTTCTCTAAATATGGCTCCTCTGACTGGACTCGAACCAGTGACATACGGATTAACAGTCCGCCGTTCTACCGACTGAACTACAGAGGAATCGTGTGAACGGGGCGAATAATAGCGGGGCGCCTGGGGTTTGTCAAAGCGCTAAACTGCAAAAAAAGTGCGTTTGCTGAGGGAATGAGCACCTTGCGCTGTTTTTCGGCATCTTTCGCCGGCAGGCGCTGATTTTTCCCGCCTGTTTCGTTGTCATATCGCTTGCACAAGCCCTTGCACGGCGATGGTGCAGGGCCACTCTCCCTCTCATGCCCCCTCTCACGCTAGCCGTACGGCCCTGACCCCGTTATCCCCGCCAAGCGCCGCGCCGCAACTGATATGTAGGATGAATAAGCAAACAATATGTATTCGTCGTCACAATGGCTGGATTTTTGCTTACCCATTTTTGGGGAATGCGACTGCGCTCTCAAGAAAATTATTTTCCCCGTCTACACATAAAGTGACTGATCCGCGCCCCCGGGCGTTTCGCTACAACAGTGCTGAGGAAGATAACAATGTCATCGAAATTGATAAAAAGTCCGCTCGCTGCTTTGCTCATCGGTTGTTTAGGTACGGCTTTTTCCGCGCAGGCCGATATCGTCATCGGCGTCGCCGGGCCGTTCTCCGGGCCGAACGCCACCTATGGCGATCAGTATTGGCGCGGGGCTTCGCAGGCGGCGGCGGACATCAACGCCGCCGGCGGCATCAAAGGGGAAAAAATCAAGCTGGTGCAGGGGGATGACGCCTGCGAACCGAAACAGGCGGTCGCGGTGGCCAACCGGCTGGTGGATCAGGACAAGGTCTCGGCGGTGGTCGGCCACTTCTGCTCCTCTTCCACCATGCCCGCCTCCGAGGTGTATGACGAGGCCGGCATCATCGCCATCACCCCCGGCTCCACCAACCCGCAAATCACCGAGCGCGGCATGAAGACCATGTTCCGCATGTGCGGGCGCGACGATCAGCAGGGCGCGATCGCCACCAACTACATGCTGGATACCCTGAAGGCCAAACGCATCGCGGTGATCCACGATAAAGACACCTACGGCCAGGGGCTGGCGGATGCCGCCAAGGCGGCGATGAACAAGCGCGGAGTCAAAGAAGTGCTGTATGAGGGGTTGTCGCGCGGCGAGAAAGACTTCAACGCGCTGGTGACCAAGATCGCCTCGGTCAAGCCGGACGTGGTCTACTTCGGCGGCTGCCATCCGGAAGCCGGGCCGCTGGTGCGCCAGATGCGCGAGCAGGGCGTGACCGCCAAGTTCTTCTCCGGCGACTGCGTGGTGACCGAAGAGCTGGTGACCGCCGCCGGCGGGCCGCAGTACACCAACGGCGTGCTGATGACCTTCGGCAACGATCCGCGTCTGATCCCGGAAGGCAAGGCGGTGATCGCCAAGTTCCGCGCCAGCGGCTTTGAACCGGAAGGGTACACCCTCTACTCCTACGCCTCGATCCAGGCGATCGCCGCCGCCTTCAACGCCACCGGCGGCAAAGACAGCGCCAAGGCCGCCGAATGGCTGAAGTCGCACGACGTCGATACCGTGATGGGCAAAAAGGCCTGGGACCAGAAGGGCGACCTGAAGGTCTCGGACTACGTGGTCTACCAATGGGATGACAAGGGCAAATATCACCAGCTGTAAACGGTCGAACCTTGAAGTTGTAACCCTATGACCGACGGGCTCGCCGTTCAGGCGAGCCCGTTCCGCGATGACCTTTGGGCCGCGTCGGACTGCGTTGGCGGCCTTACCAGGCGAGACTGCTCATTATGGATGTATTCTTTCTGCAACAGCTGATCAACGGCCTGACCCTTGGCGCAGTGTATGGCCTGATCGCCATCGGCTACACCATGGTTTACGGCATCATCGGCATGATCAACTTCGCCCACGGCGAGGTGTACATGATCTCCGCCTACCTGTGCGCCATCGGCTTGGCGCTGCTGTCGTTCTTCGGGCTGCACTCGTTCCCGCTGCTGATCCTCGGCACGCTGGTGTTCACCATCGTCATCACCGGGGTGTACGGCTGGGTGATCGAGCGCATCGCCTACAAGCCGCTGCGCAACTCCACCCGCCTGGCGCCCTTGATCTCCGCCATCGGCATGTCGTTAATCCTGCAAAACTACGCGCAGATAAGCCAGGGGCCGCGCCAGCAGGGCATCCCGACGCTGCTGAGCGGCGTGTTCCGCCTGGAGTTCGACGGCGGCGTGGTGCAGATCACTTACACCAAGGTGTTTATTCTGGTGGCGTCGCTGCTCGGCATGGCGATCCTCACCTACATCATTCAGCGCACCCGGCTGGGGCGCATCTGCCGCGCCACCCAGCAGGATCGCAAAATGGCTTCGATTCTTGGCATCAATACCGATCGGGTGATCTCGCTGGTGTTCGTGATCGGCGCCGCCATGGCCGGGCTGGCCGGGGTGCTGATCACCATGAACTACGGCACCTTCGATTTTTACGTCGGCTTTATCATCGGCATCAAGGCCTTCACCGCCGCGGTGCTGGGTGGCATTGGCTCGCTGCCGGGGGCCATGCTGGGCGGGCTGCTGCTCGGGGTGGCGGAGGCGCAGTTCGCCGGCATGGTGAACTCGGATTACAAGGACGTGTTCTCCTTCGGGTTGCTGGTGGCGATCCTGATCTTCCGTCCGCAGGGCCTGCTCGGCCGGCCGCTGATCGCCAAGGTTTAAGGAGAATGCCATGTCGCAATCCGTGATCAACGGCGGGCTGGACGTTAAACGCAGCCTGCTGGACGCCGTCTTGGCCGGGCTGATCGCCCTGATCGTGTTCGGGCCGATCGTCGGCATCGTGCTGAACGGCTACAGCTTCAACTTCGAGCCGCACCGGCTGGTGTGGATTATCGTCGCGGTGATGGCCGGGCGGCTGTTGCTGAGCCTGTTCTTGCAAACCGCGCCGGGGCGCAGGGTGCTGGCGCGCTTCGACGGCGGCAACGACGGCGTTTACGTGCGGCCGCTGGGCTATAAATCCAACCTGCGCTGGATCCTGCCGCTGATGGCGGCGATCGCGCTGCTGTTCCCCTTCGTCGCCACCAAATACCTGCTGACGGTGGCGATCCTCGGCCTGATCTACGTGCTGCTCGGCCTGGGGCTGAATATCGTGGTCGGCCTGGCGGGGCTGCTCGATCTTGGGTACGTGGCGTTTTACGCCATCGGCGCTTACGGGCTGGCGCTGGGCTATCAGTACCTCGGGCTGGGATTTTGGGCGATGCTGCCGCTGGGGGCGCTGATGGCGGCGCTGGCCGGTGCGCTGCTGGGCTTTCCGGTGCTGCGCATGCACGGCGACTACCTGGCGATCGTCACGCTGGGGTTTGGGGAGATCATCCGGCTGGTGCTGAACAACTGGATGTCGCTCACCGGCGGGCCGAACGGCGTCTCGGTGCCGGCGCCGACGGTGTTCGGCCTGGAGTTCGGCCGCCGCGCCAAAGACGGCGGGGTGCCGATCCACGAGTTTCTCGGCATCGATTACAACCCCAACCTCAAGTTCATTTTCATCTATGCGGTGCTGTTTTTGGTGGTGCTGCTGGTGCTGTACATCAAGCACCGGCTGACGCGTGATGCGGCGCGCGATATTTGAGATAAAAACTTGCGATAAATGCCCCTCGATTTTTCTTTCACTATATGCAATAAAATTACAGGCGCTCTCCCTCATCTCAGGCTTGGGCGCTAATACTAATTTGCATGTTATCGCGTTGCGGGCATACCCACGGACAAGGACTACTGATGGATACGGTTGAAGAACTTGGTGGCACTTACTTCTACGCTGGACGACCAAACCTGACGGCTGGTGAACTCTTTTTCATGGTCTTCTGTGAAAAAACTGCAGCTCAATTAGGCGTTGATGACTATGGCGCGATCGTCGCAATATTTGCAGGTTTAAATATTTCTCCAACCCGGGAGAAGTTTAGGAATGCGATCCATGATACATCATACGCATCGCGAGCCTCTAGGCGAGTGTTCGGCAAGACGATGTTCCCTATGGGACTCAAGCTCCCCACCGTTATTGGCGGATATCCTCCATCAACTATCAAGATTCGCATGGTGAGAAAGCTCGGAACATTTGTAGGCCGGGCAGTTCCTGTAGTTGGCTGGATCATTCTAGCTGCGGACGTAACGGAAATCTCATTTAAAACCGTCACAACATACAATAGCATTGCACGAGGGGTGGACAAATTATGGTAGACAATATCGAAAAGCGAGTTTTCCAACTCGTCGAACCCTACAATGGTCGCTCCTGGCTTACTTTCAAAAAATCTCACTTAACCAAGGAATCCTCGCTGAACCAATCTATGAAGATGGACGAAGAAGAAGCTAGTGATCTGTTAGATGAAATTTTCACGGAGTTTAACCTTGCGCGTGATGGGTTTGACTTCAGTATTTACTTCCCAGCGACCAAACAACCATCAAAACCTCTAACTATCTATATGCTCATTGAGTCCGCCAAAGCCGGCCGGTGGCTGTATTAGTTAACCCAGCCCTGTCCAGAGCTGGGTGTGAACACGCGATATGCGTTATTCCGGTACTGGTGGCCAGTCGATATCTGGAGCTTTGCAGGTATCAATACGACTGAGATCCACCGAGTAGGCCGCCCACGCCGCCAGTCGCCTGGTTTCTTCTTTGGTTGCCATGCCCAGACGTTCCGCACGCTCCAGCGGCGCTAACGTGCGCTCAGCCGCCGCCATAAGTTCGCCCTTGCGCTGCTCAGCCATCTTTTCCTGTTCTTCCGCAGTGTAGACTCGCGGCACAATACGCTGACCGTTGTATTGCCAGTTTGCACCTGTCAGCGGCAGCGTAAATCCCTTGGGTATTTGCTCTGTAGGAATTTCAGCCACGGAAGCGTTAACTGGCCACAGCGTACTGACATCGTAGCTTGCCTGAATGATGATGCCATTCTCGATGTAGGCGATCTTGAGCGTCTGTCGCATAAAGTTTTTCTGCAGCAGATACCAGTCCTGCTCATCGGGTGTACAGATATACTGCGCCTTGATGCGCCTGGCCAGTTCTCCGGCCGGCGTACCTGGCGTAGGCGTATAAAGCTTAAAAGGGCCGTATTTTTTCATGCGTATGCCACCGTATGCCAGTTACCGTTCACGTTTTTTTGCAGATAGCGGAAAAGCATCACCCCTACCTGATTACCTTCGTTACCGTTACCACCGGTAACTACCGCCCCCCATGGAGCTTCAGTCAAGGCACCATCAGTGATAATTTCACCCCGGCTTGCCAAACGAATATCGCGCACAAAGTTCTGGTTCACATAGTCCCAGGTAGCTCGCGCATTGACATCACGATTGTGCGCCCCCCAATCGACGCGACCACTTACCTGCTCAATAACTGCATCCCAAAGCCATTTATTGCCCCAGCGGCTGCCTAATATGTTGCCGTCGCTGGCGTGGGTGCTATTGCCGACCTTGAGAGTGCCCGTTACCGTGGCGTTGCGGTCAACGTACAAATCCTCACCTACAGATATGTTTTTATCAGCGCGGATATACTTATTGACTGTCAGGCTGTCGTTCATACCCACAAAATGAGCAAACGTGACCTGCCCGGTTTTTATATTAACGCTGAAGGGGCGCAGGTTATTCCAGGTGCCGTAGGGGTCTTTGGCCTTTGTCAGCAGCAGATAAAGGCTGTTGCCATCGTTGCGCCAGAATGTGCCGTAGTCACCCGCAACGATGCGGTAGTTATCTGATGAGGTCGATTGAATTTCACCCGTTACTTTTCCGCCGCGCGTATCAAACTGCTGCTGCCAACCGCTCCAGTTGCCGTTGACATTGGTCGCTACCCAGAGTTTGCGACTGTGACTCAGGAACAGATAGTGATGATACTGCCCGTTACCGGTATCAACCTTGAGGTCCGGGCGGTTTGTGGTGTACATCATCGTGCCCCAGCCCTCTGGTGCCCATTTGCTATTCTCCACGCTCCAGACACCGGGTGCGGTCGGTTTGGCATCGCCGGAGAGCGTGCGGTTAGCGCCCATCTTCGCCGCAAAGTTATTCCTGACGTCTGCCGCCTGCACTTCTGCGGCGGTCGGCCGCTGGCGGTCGGTGTACACTTTTGTCCAGCCGTTTTCGTATCCAAAGCCGTCGCGCGATGAGCGGAAAGCGAGTCCGCCGTTGCCATAGTTGAACCTGAAATCTGCAGCGCGCGTGCTGCCGGTGCCGCCGGCGGCGAAGTGCACCACCATGGTCATGCCATCTGCCTGGGTATTGTAGACCCCGGAAGCAGCGTTCCAGGCCACATCCTTGGTTATCTCGGTCGTGCCTCGGGCAAAGTATCGGCTGTCTGATTCTGACTTGCTGTAAACGTTGATGTCACCCGGCAAGGGTTTGTTCCCCGGCGAGTAGACTCGCCCACTGGCATCAGAGACGGTTTTGCCTTTGATAATGCCCTGGGCTTCCAGGTTGCCCTGGCGTACGTCGATAAACAGGCTTCGCCCCTTGATACCCACCGTGTCACAGGTGTTGTAAAAGCCGATGCCCTGCCAAGATTTGATGTCGACGTTGCAGGTGGCATAGCTTGCGCCGTCACCGTTGCCAGGATATACGCCGCCGCCATTGTCGTTGCGGCCCGGCACCTGAATTTTCACGCCGCCAGATGCGCGAATTTCTTTTTTAAACTCACCACCTTCGCTTGCGGAGACGGCATCAACATCGCCGGCCTTTGGCTTATTGTTCGGCGAATAGACGCGCTTGCCCGCCTCAATCAGTTGACCATCGGCGGTGATGTTGCGTTGCATGCGCAGGTCGCCGGTGCGCACGTCGATAAAGCCGGTGATACCTTGTTCACCAATGGTCTTGTAAAAACCGATGCCGTTCCAGGACTTGAGCAGCAGATTGGCCCCGTTGTAGCTGGCACCATCGGCGCCATTCGTAATGCCGGTGTTCGGGCTGACAAAGTCGATGCCGGCATTGAACTGGGTCTTGCCGGTGACCGTGCCGCCGCTCTTTAGCAGGAAGCGGTTGTCCGATTCGGTTTTGCTGTAGGCATTGACGTCGCCGGCTGTGGGCTTGTTGTCATCCGTGTAAATCCGCGACCAGCGCACGCCGTTCTCGGGTTTGTTGGACGAACCAATCCATGCGGCGCCGTTGGCCGGACTAATCGCCACATACCCCGTGGACGGGCCGCCATCTGCCGGCAGGCTGATAATGCCGGCGGTCGCATTCATGGGCGGTTTGTTGGCCGATTTGGCATCGGCGCGGAAAATTTGCCCGTCATTGGTATAGACGTCATCCCGATGACGCGCGCCCATCAGTAAGCCGCCTGAGCCTACCTCCATGACCTGTCCCTTGGTGGTGCCGACATCGCGCAGGGCCGCCGATTTCAGGCCGAGATTATCACGGGCCCTGGGTTTGTCGGTCAGGTCGGCCAGATTGGCCGCTTTCTTGGCACTCGCATCGTTGACCGCCTTGACGGCTTTGGGCGTGGCAGCGAG
>NZ_JBZXDO010000030.1:0-52573 GCF_058725505.1 Serratia sp. A07 | reverse complement strand
TTCCTGGGCACAGATCCGTATCAGTGCATTCTTTGCAAAGGCCGGTTGCGTTTTGCCGGCGCCATGGCGGGCGAGCACGCCACAAAAATGCTCTCTGACAGACTGCAGCGGATGGCTAAAAAACGATGGCTTCAGACCCCGTCTCTGGATAAGTGCGCCTGAAAAATGGTTTTTAGCTTAAAAACACGGCAAAACCGGCATTTTTCCGCATTACCCTGCGACAACCCTCACTATATGGAGAGATCCTTTTCCTGAATTCATGGTTAGGAAACTCAAAAAGGGGCGATTGAGTTTCCTAACCATGAACGGAATCACACCGGCGGCAACGAACCTGTCGTTCAAACTCCTTAACAAAGACGCCGGGGTGAAAGCACCGGGCTTTTTCACCCTCAGGCAAAAATTGCAGATCGCTTTTTTCCATACCTTCTTTCGCCGGGAATGCCACGACATTCAGCAGTTCAGTTTCTGTTTCAGTGCTCATAGCTTGCCTTCACTTCTGAGAATTGATTGCGTGCGGAAAACAGCTTCGGCGTGAAATAAGCGAAGCTCATCGCGGGAATAAGGTGTTTTTATGCGTCCATCGACAGCGGAATGACAGGCATCACAGCCCCACGCTCCCTGTTCGTCATCAGGTTTACATCCTGTGCCACACGTGCCAGCAAGCCGGTAATGAGCCAGTACAGTAGTTTCCGGGTTGAAATTACAGATACCAGGGATCCTCATCTGGCATTCGCGGCCACGCGCCTCTTTTCGGAGATTAACGGAACGCCTCATACTGCCACCCCGACCAACTTCATCGCTGCGCGTCGGACCTGCGACAGGAACATTTGCCCCATAGCCTCCAGTTCTTCTCGGCTGATATAACTGACCGCAGGTCCAGTCCACGATTTATCGAACACCACAATTGCACCCGCGAAGAAAGCACCTGTCGGTTTTTGCTTATCGTCTGCCGGCACAAACCAATCTGGGAGATCGAAGCCGATACGGCCACGAATAAACGCGATGTGATCGGCGTTCTCCGGCCACCAGCTTTCGCTCGTTGCGACTTTGATGAGGAAAACATAACGGCCACCGCACGCTCTCATGGCAAGAGTGTGTTGCAGGATATGGGTCATCCCGGTGATAAATTGGTTTTCATACTGCTGTGCGCGACTATAAGGAGGATTGGCGTAAGCAGCTCCGCCGAGTTCTGCCAGTCGAACCGACCAATCTTGAACCAGTGCGTTATCTTCAGCGGTGTAATACGACTCGCATTTAGCATTGTGGTCGTCAGCAAACAGATCCAGCGAGAACGGACCGAATTTCGCATTAATTCCCCACCAAAGGTCATCCGGTGTTCGCCATTGATCACCGACTTCCCTAAGCATGTGCGAATGGCGATTCTTTAGCTCTGCCAGTGCCTGGCAATATGGATTTTGGCTCATGCTGCGAACTCCAGCAGCTGCGCAGCTACATTCTCAACTTCGGATTGGGACGTAAATGAACGAAACAGGATGTGGTTCCACAAAACATTCAGCGCGGATTTATAAAGCTGCTGGAACTCGATTTCATCCATGTTTGCAAATGAGATCGATTTAGCGCGCCGGTTGCGGCTGCCATCGGGATAGACGTGTTCGGAGTAATATCCTGCCTGAATGGTTACCCACTCACGGTATGCATCGAACGATTTCAGTAGAACTAAGTCACCAGTGCGAGTATGCGCAGCGTCCGCCAGGTACAACTCGGCAGCATCTGCAAGCGCAACGTTATGTTGCTGGCCAACCTGCTGGCAAAGATAATCTACGAAGCCATTTACCAGCTTGCGCTCTTCTGGGAGGATTGCCCCGCCAGTCGGTGTCCAATAGTCAAAACCAAGCTGTAAGAGTTTGAAAAAACGTTTGTGGAATAGATAGTTACGAACGCGTTTAAAATCGGCGTGTATCCATTCACCGAGTTTAATACGCTGCACGAATTCGCTGGCCTCGGGGGTTGCCGGGGTCAGGATCGCAGGACCAATTTTTTGTAGCTGGATCTGTGCCATCTGAATACTCCGGTGGCACAGTGACTTCTCAGTAGGCTGTTCAGGCCTGTCTATAGATTATAGCGGATTACCAGCGTCATCAACAGTCGGTAGCCCCGCCATTTTTCGCGCTTCGCCCATTTGCTTTAAGCTGGTTACAAATTCATCAGGTCGCATGACAAAACCATAAATAAAATCGCCTGCCTCATTCCTGTAAAGCACTACTGGTCTTGTGCTGTTATTCAAGCCGCGAATTAAGTGGTCGGGTATGATCATCACTGTCTCCTGCATGTTCTATGGAGTCCGTCACTTTACTTCGCGTATTCCGATAGTTAAGCCGACACCCCAGACAATCTCAAACAGCGTGGGGCGGAGTTGAGATGTGAAGCATACAAACACTGTATATAATCACAGTTAATTTCACCAGTATCGATTCTTGGATATTTGATCAAACCGATAAAATTCAATTGGTTGATCAATTTTCGCTCTTTGCCATGATAGCCAGGGCAATGTTGTACTGGTGAGCGGGAATGTTCAGTGATAGGAATGAATGGGTGCTTGAGAGCCCAGGCTCAACAACAAAGAGTGGCGGGGATCACTCCCCGCCGTAGCTCTTACTTGGTTTCGTAAGCCATGTGAGCCACAATCTCCGTTCCGCCGCTTCGGAAGCTAACATCGCAGAGGTTATTTTTGTTGAGCAGCAGCGCCCCTAACAGGGCTATACTGACAACAATTAGCGCCATTAACGCCAGTTTTTGTGGCTCCATAGCCTTCTTCTCCTTGCCTTTCGGCATGCAAGAGGCTACCTTTATGTTGTTGACGCATAGAGGGCCTCGGGTTGATTGAAAAATCACTCGGGGCTTTTCTCTATCTGTCTTTCGCAAATGCTCGAGACAGATAGTCTCAAGCACCCGGCGTGAGTATACCCCACTTCACCCTAGATCCCAGATATTTAGCGTTATTCCTCGCCACCAATCATTATGGTGCATTTAGCATTGCGGCGCGGCAGGCGCTGATTGCGGCTTTTGCTTTGTCCCAAGCTTCGTGGTCGCGATCGGAAATGCGGATAACTTCCTCCATAACCTCAAGTAATTCCCCCGCCGCTGCTGGCGCTGGCTGGGGAATTAACGCTTTCAATTTTTCCAATCGCGCATCATTTTCACCCCTTTGCGCCGGCGTCATAGCCTCCAGTTCGGCCTCATACTCTTCTCGTCTCTTGAGAGCATCCAGCATGCTTTCAGTAGGCACGCCTTTTCCAAAAAGTAGGCCAGGCATGAGGCGTACAGGGCATGGCAACCTTTCCGGGAAAGCTGGCGCTGGCGGGGCGATGTAGAGCGGGGTAACACTCCTAGCCTGCCCCTCGTCAATTGCCCATTGCGGCGGAGCCTCGCGCTCAATAACGGGTTTAAAATTCTGCGGGCCTTCGCAGGTGATGCATGAGGCCCACTCATAGCTCCAGGCCACCGGCTGCGCATCACGCGGTGTTGGCGGGGCGGTGTAGAGCCAGTGAACCCCTTTGCCAAGTTGCGCACCGGCCTTTGTCCACGCGACGAGGTAGTCAGAACAGGTTTCGCTGCCGATATTCATCACCCCCACCGGCTGCGCATCACGCGGTGTTAGCAGGGCGTTGACATTGCATAGCGCAGCCCTCAGCCCGATTTTTATTTCTTCCAGGTCATCTTTACCAATGTCGCTATCAGTCAGCGCGCGGTGAAAATCAAGCGCCATCCCATCGGTAACCTGCACTGGCTGCGCCTCCCAGTTAGCCAGCAATGGTGCGACAACTTCATCGTAAATCGCCTCAGCTACGACATTTCTGCCGTCTCGAGCCCGCAGCCCAGACGCCACAGCGATTTTCTCAATCATTTCTGCTCTCAACTGCTCGGTCGTTAGTGTCCGTGTCATGGTTTACCTCCATCAATCTTTATCAAATATCGGTCATGCGCGATAATCCCCGCACAGTAGCGCCCCAGCTCCGAGCAATGCCATAATCTCGCTGGCGGTGTTAGCTCGGCGTCAATTATCAGTTGCGCGGCTTTGTACCTGGTGTACTCGAACCATTTACGCCATGCGCCGGCAGGCGTTGCGCTCACGCCAAAATTGACGCTATCTTTCTCACCAGGACGACCGCAGTACCACCACCCTCTACAAAACCAGAGCCTCGACTTGGCCGTTATTGTCATGCGTCACCTTCGGT
Source organism: Serratia sp. A07 (assembly GCF_058725505.1). NCBI lineage: Bacteria > Pseudomonadati > Pseudomonadota > Gammaproteobacteria > Enterobacterales > Yersiniaceae > Serratia > Serratia sp. A07. The sequence continues at coordinate 48,377 of NZ_JBZXDO010000030.1, read as the reverse complement.
GTTCTTCCGGTTGCAGTAGTGCCATCCCTCTGGATGGCTAGATACTTTGCCGCAAATCGCACATGGCTCGGTGTTTGCTTCCAGTTCGTTAAGTTCAGGCAACCGCACCTGCACAGCCAGCTTTTCGCGGAGTTCACAAATTTCCGCCTTCAAATCATCAGGGTCTTCCTCACTGACATACAACTGGTCATCGACAACCTGAACCCCGCAATCCTCAATACCCATGTCTTGACCGCGCCAACACCCATTGTCGTGGTCGTACCGCTCAACCCAGTAACTACCGTCCTTGTCACGCTCTGCCAGCGTGTAGCTGTCATATGGGCCGCCGTAAGTTGGCACCATCCCCTTGTCAGGGTGTGCAATCCACATGAAGAACTTACTACCGGTAATAGGGTCAGTGTCCGGACGCCATCCCTCTCCTCGATTACCTTTCTCGTGTTCCAACTCAGCAATGCGCTTTTTGTCAGCATCACGTTCAGCAAGTAATTCGAGAACGGCAGCAGGGTTTGCAGCAGCGATGAATTCCGCATCCTTACCAACACCACCGCTGGCTAATTGCCGGTGAAATGCATCAGATACCGTTGCCACGGGATGGGACTGGTTGCTGACAATCTTATTGCCTGCGCGGTTAATGCCCCACGGCCCAGGAGTTGCGGCCATTGCAGCCGCTTTCAGTTCGCTGAATTTATCCATTTTCATTTTTTACCTGCCTTATCACGCTGAAACTCGTAGAAGTCGCCACCGGCGTCCATGTGATGGATTAATTCCCGGTACTCATTTGCAATTGCCTGAGAAGATTTCAATTCATCAAGCAAAGTGGACACGTATTTTTTCGAGTAAAGCGGACTTGCATTTTCATCTTTCGCAGTGGAATGCATTTGCGGCGTACCATATGAAAAATCACCCGGTCCCATAACGCCATGGTCGAATACATACGCCACTGGCTGACTCAGCTTATTTTCCACGATTCCCCTCCCGTCCCTCTATTCTTCGTATGGCGTTCTTAAGCATGGTTTGCGCGTATAATCCAGGAGCCAGTGCTTTCGGTGCATCGGCGTACCCTGCTCTCACAAAAGCCGCTTTGGTTGTCAGGGGGGCAAGCTTTAAATTGTCGATTTGGTTATTGTCGTCATCGTTATCTAGATGAATAACCGTATACCCTGGCGGCAGAGGCCCATTAACACATTCCCAGACATAAACGTCTAAACGCACTAATTTTTTGTCTATGAGGATGCGGCGATTCTTGGTTGGAGGTGTGCCGAATTTACCCCACCCCCGAACCTTCATTGCTGTCCTGATTGAGGCAACGTTTTTGCTCTCCTCGAAATGCCTATTAAACCGCTCAGTTATTTCAGCATAGGTTAAGTGCTTATTAGAATACATAAAACTTAATTGTACTTCGGTGTAGCGTCGTTCTAACACCATCGTATTCCCTAAGCCTAGCGCTTTAATTTTATGCAGTACCGATACAGTTTCGAAGTTACACCCAAATTTATGATTTAATGCCTCGGTTATTTCACGATATGTATTCCCGCTACAATTTTCTTTCAGCCATAATATTTGCATGTCGGTGAATTTCCTCATTCTTCGATCCCCAACACTTTCGGAACCCGGCCAGCATAACCGTCATAAACAGCCTTCTGCGCGTCCAGTGCGATACGGTAGGTCTGGATCATAGTGCCAGCCACTTCCGATACTGCCTTGGCACGAGTGATCTCTTCCGCCAGCTCTTCACCCTTTAGCGATAAGTCGCCCAACCTTTCGAGCATCATGAATTGGTGGTTCACCAAGTCAGCGAGTGAGTTTTTCATGCAGTCCTCCCACATACGTCAGCCAGCGCCTGATCAAACATCTTGTGGATGCGGCAGAACTGCAACTCAAGTGAATTGAAATGCCACAGGGTTTTATCCCGTATACCGGTTTCGGTGCTCGCGTGGTAATTCACCTCGGCCCGTTCGATGAATTTTTCGGTTGCGCTGATCAGCTTGTACCGCGCCGTCGGCCCCCGCCCGCGTTTGGTGATTTCTACATCCGGCGATATGATCATCGACCGCAACCGAATCACCAGCTCTTGCCGCGTCATTGTGTTGGTAGGATGTGCAGCCTTGACCGCTGCGAAAATTTCAGTGGTGCTCAGTTCTTTGCCCTGAATAAGCTCCACAAGCTGCTTTGCTGTAACTCTGGTCATTTGTCATGCCTCGGCTATTTCACTTTGTTGTTACTCATGCCAGCGCGGATCCGCGCCAACATTTCCATGCCCTTACGCTGATAGCGCCCGTCCGTGTCAGCGACTTGTGCGTCGCCCGGTGGCCTGTTGTCCAGCTCTTTTGTTTTTCGCACTGGCGGTATGGAGAAGCCCATTTCCACTTGCTTTGCCCACTTCGCCAGCAACCGGCCGGCCAATGCAGCAAGTTCGTTATGTCCCAGCTTGCGCCCAACGCCAGCACGGCGGAGCTCCGGGCAAATCTGGAACAGCACAGGGTGGCGCCAGTCGAAACTTTCTGCACTGTCGAAACGCCAAGATTCGTTACGCCAGCGATGGTACTCAGCCATGACGTCGTCCGCCGTCAGGCCGAACGGGTTGGCCGTACACTCGCCAACGATCGCGGTAAATTCCGCAAGGTCAGGCGGCCAGTGGTTACCGGCGCTGCATCGCTCCATGCACCGTCGCGCGGCGTAGGCCAATTGGTCATCCGAGAATTTCGAAATCGTCTGGCCCCAGATCGTGGATGGTGCTGCCCCGTTCTTGCTCACCCAGCGGTTGGCGTATATCCCCACCATCGTCTCCCAAAGGAGCCAAGCCTTGGCTAACCCGCCACTCGTTGTGCCGGGCCCGTACCTGCTCGAAGGCGTTAGCATTCGCGGTGTTTTGTTTTGCATGTAAACCTCCTGATTTTTTGGTTTTTGTGTGTTTTCGGTAGCGTTGAACACTCCGAGCAAATTTCTGTTCCCACTGGGCCTGATTAAATACCTGCCCTCCGGCACTCCAGAACAAAACAAAATCTTCCAGCTCTTCCGGGGTGTATTCCTGCTGCGATAATCCCGTTGGCGACCAACCGTCAAATATCTGGAATGGCTGACCATCAGGCGAAAACTCCCCTTCGCGCGCCTGCGCGTTGTGTGGGGTTTTATCTTTTAGATCTATATCTTTATCTGGATCTATATTTGTAGCTGTCGTAGCTACTACAGTATTCGCACTACCGTATCGATCGTAGTTACTACGATAGCTATCTACATAGTTGGAGATATCATCTACAGTAGTTACCTCCCCCGCTACAACAGCTAGAATTAGCGAATTAATACATTCATTTTTAACAAACCAACTATTTTCTTTTTCGTGGTCTGAAAGTATCGTAGCTACGGAAATTTTCGGTTTACCTACGAGATTTATCGTAGCTACTACGCCCAGAGAGCTACCGTAGCTACTACGTAGTTCGCTAAGTCTCGCCCAAGGATTTTTTGAGTAGCCTATTTTCACTACATCCAAATCCTTGCTAGTGATAAAGTAAATCTTCCCTTTATAGTCCCCTGAAGAATCGCTACCAGAAAATTTCTTTCCTTTCGGGGATGAAGTAACGTTCTCCATATCGCGCTCAATTCTGAGGTGTACCCAACTTTCATCAGTACACTCAAAAAACTCCGAGAGAACCTCTGCAATCTCCGGCCATCTTTCCTTTGAAACCCGTGCGATCTTAGCCAGGCGGTTTTTGGGTATCGGCCTTCCCGTCTGCCAATAGTTAAACATCAGCAACAAATACGCCCCATGCTCTTCAGTAGACAGATGCATGGTATCTGCTAGATAATCAGCAATGTATAATTGCATGTAGGGCAATGCAGCCATAATGAGCCCTTGTATTTAACAAACAATTGGATAAAGTATGAGCACTTTTATAGCAATACCTCATCGCCCAGAAGTCGCAGTGAAATACGAAAAACAAGAGGAAGTTGTCACTATTAGCGTTGACGAATGCCCTAATGTTTCCGACCCACAGCTGGAGATTTTCCAAGAAATCGTTATCCCGGTAGAATATATCCCCGGTCTGATTAGCGCCCTTCAAGAGGCTTACGAATACGCCACCACTGAGAAACCCTAAGCGGCTTTCAGTTTTACGCATAACTTCCCCGGTATATTTCCCGCGTTTCGGCGCAACAAAGCAGTTCAATAGCTGATTTGATTGCAATGAACGCGGATATAGCTTCATTGATTTCTTTAAGTGCAGCAGCCGGGGCGGCACCTAGATTCACCGCATTGACAGCTGCAATGCCCTCTTTTGCGGCGACAGCAGCCAACAGCACAGGATCGTTTGGGGCTTCGATACGTGCGCGTCTCTCCGTAGGTAAAGCAGCCAGTACCGCTGACCGAAGTTTTTCAGCTTGAGGCGCGTACCTAGGGCCGTCATAACCGCGAAAGATCCTCTTTATGCGCTGAATGGCGTTACCCAACCCCTTACCTGTATCAACGGCTGGAAGAATCTCACCACCTCCAGCAGCGTGATACTGTTTCGCCACTGCTAGCCCAACGGTTTTCCAGCCATCCACAAGGGCCCAGGCTTCCAGTTCAGCTGCTACTGACTCAATCGGAGGACTGATTTTCATGATTCAGTTCCCCTGATCGCTTTGCTTTACGATGTGCGTCATAAACAGCTGAGTCATACACCAACACCCCGCCGGACGCTTCAACAAGCCGCGCGGTTCGCCCCTCGGGAACCAGCTCCCCCCACTGAGAAACAGCAGAAGGATCAACACCAGCAGCAAGAGCTACTTTAGATTTATTACCAAAAAAATTTATTGCATCTGACTTCAACATACTCCCTCCGACAAAATTGAGATTTCTCAATAATAGTTAGATGAGGAATCTCAAGTCAAGAGTATTTAAGATAACTAAATATGAGTGAGATAACGCTAGGCCAAAGAATCCGTCAAAGACGCAAACAAATCGGTATGAATCAGCGGGAGCTGAGCAAAGCCGCTGGTGTCTCGTATTCATCAATTTCGCTATGGGAAGGTGACAACACCGCGCCTCGTGGCGGAAATTTGCACAAACTAGCAAAAGCACTGCAATGTTCTCCGACCTGGATTCTCTTTGGTGATGAAGATAAAACACCTGGAGAGGCCCGCCCCTATGATAAGCAAGCACAACTTACGGCAGATGAGCAGGAGCTTTTACAGCTCTACAGATCCTTACCGGAATCTGAGCAAATTTCTCAACGTAACGAGTTAAAAGCACGAGTTGAAAATTTCAATCGTTTGTTCAATGAGCTTTTAGAAGCTCGTAAACGTAGTTCCCAGAACTAACCTCTCCTACCGTCTAAAAAATAAAACCATTAATTTCAATCCATTAGCTAACGCACGCCATTAAAATTGAGTTTTCTCAATAAAAACTGTTGATTTTTTCTGTTGAGAAAACTAAATTCAATCCATCGAAACCACACAGTGATTTCTCAGGTAACAAGTTCCGCCAGCCTGGCGACAAAGGCAAAGCACACAACAGAGGGTTACGCGATGTTCGACATTACAAAAACCACCTTCAACATGGCGCAGAAACGCGGGCTCACGCTGACCGTGGGAAAACTTGATAGCGAGCATTGCCTCTGCGTCTGGGAATCCCAAAACGATATGGAATGGCTGTTCAGTTACACGTTGACAGGTGCGGGACTGCAATGGAGAGCGAATGTTTATCTGCCGCATGAACTAAAGGAAGAACTGCCAGCGCTGATTCCTAACGAGAAGAAACTGCGCGAAATGGTCGATTTCATCGGTATAAACCGCCATCTAATCAACTAACCCCCGTCGTGTCCTGCGGGGATCACAAATAAGAACATTATTTTGGAGGAAATATCATGTATGGAACACAAGAAGTAATTCGCCAATGCGTCCTTCCTGGCATGTTAGTGAAGCATCAGGGAAAGACGTGGCGAGCATCAGCAAATACTCGCGGGAAGTTATATTTATTCAACCTGACAGAATCAAAACGGATTTCAGACTATCTAGTTGAAATATGTCTCGACTCACGAGGCCAACCACTAATTCACTAATAATTTGAATGGCATGAGCACAGAAACCCTATTATTAATTTCTTTTTTATTTTTCGTTGTTGTTTCAGTAGTCGCTATGGGATTAGTTATCCCCTTTATGATTCAAATTGATGTTTGCGGGTGTAATACCGACCGCGATTTATAGTTGTAATTAGATACCTTTTTAAATACCGATAACCCGGTAGGGATTATCACAATCTAAATTCATTCTGGAGCTAATCATGGAATCATTAAATTTTGCAGTTGAGTTTAAATCTGATGTTGTTATCAAAATGGCAGATCGTGAAGTCCGCCAAATCAGCATTGCGGGTAATACCATTGGGTACATCGCAATTAACGATGAAACAGTTACCCCATTTACTGCTGCTGGTGAATGCCCTGAGGTCGACTGTGTTACCTGTGCGGCGAAATCCCTCTTCTCGGCACATACCGGAATCCCAGTTGAAGGCGTTGAACTTGCTAAGGCGGGCAATAAACGTGGTTCCCTTTTTGAAGGCGCGATTATGGCTGCAATTATGAAGTCAGCAATGAACAGCTCACGCTCAGTAAATTGATTTCTGCGCCCCGGAAACGGGGCCATTTATCCGCATAAGTATTCTTTCAGTGCTTAACCTGATAAATGAGGATTCTAAATTGGATATTACGCTTGGATTTAAAAGACTATCACTCATTAACGGTGAGAACGTCACATTAAGTATAGCCCCTAGCGCAATGAAGAAGATGATCATGGAGTTACTTTCCGAAGGTTATCTTACCACGGAGGATCTTGCCATTTACATGATTGAGCAATTATCTGTTTGTGATAGTGAAAGCCTCAATCACGTATTACCAGAAGACACCGTAAAGAAATTAATTTCGACTTATGAATCCGTAAAAAATGGAGAGGACAATGTCTGACAAACAATTATATACAGCATGCTGGTATCCCAGCGAACAAACAGCTGAAGAAAATGGCGCTCGTCGTGTTGCATATTCCTTCTATGCAGCTAACGAGAAACAAGCCCGAGCCAAAGCAACGCTTCATTTTATGGAGCAATTCCCTGATGCCGACGATGCAGAGTTCGACTTAAAAATTTACGTTGTGCAGGAATGAATCCCCTGCCCTGAGGTCGAGACTTGGGATGAAGGCTTCTTATATGAGAATAACTGGAATGACGAGCTGGGTTATCCAGAATCAAAATCCGATAACGGTCTTGTTGATTTCAGTAAATTGTCTGAGTCACTTAGTATCGATGTTTTGGTGAAATACCACACGACCGAAATTACCAATGAACAACTTTCCGGCGCACTTGAAGCCCCAGAGGATGCAGCGAGTAACTTTGACAGTCATATTGCCGACGCCATTAAAAAGACGCCAGCAGTTGCGAAAATGTACCCTGAGCGAATCTTAGACGCGATCGATTATATCCGGGAGAAATGCCCTCCTACCAAGAAGTGGCCTGAGATAAAAGCGGTTCTGGCCGGTTGGCTGAGCAAGCGCAATGACGAGCGTAAAGAAGAAGCCTCCACGTCAGGATTGCAAACTGTGAGTGCACAGCAGAACGCAGCCGATGAAACGCTGCGTGTACCCTCTGGCGCGACTGCCGGCGGCGGTAATCTGACAGACCGAGGTGAAGGTTTTAAGCACGATTTCGATTCTCTCGCACTTGAAATCGCCCTTGGCCGCATAGCACGTTCCATGGATTTCGATATCTACAATTTGCGTAGCGCGCACATTAACCGTGCACGCGACATGATCAAACTAAAAGAGCGCCCATTTCCCGCGCTGTTCAGCGCATACCGCAACGCACCGGGCATTCTGGACTACTCACGCGCCATCATTATCTACTCGGTTAAAACCGCGCCTGACAACATCGAGGCCACACCAGGGAAATTGACCGAGTACATTAATAAAACACTGACCGAAACCGATCACGCGAACCCGGACCCACACATCGTTGCTGTTGCTTGTGGGATCACTGGTGAGACTTATAACAATGAAGAAAGCGAACAGAACTCGGCGAGCGCTGCTGGCGCACTGGCAGATGAGCAGGCAGCGATCAGCACAATGGGAGCACAACAACCAGATGCGAACGCTGCGCCGGAAAATCTGGAAGATGGATCACAGGTAGAACGCACCGGCCCGTTTTACTACCGTACCGCTGATGGGCAAGTTGGCCGCGCAAATAAGCTTGCGAAGCTGGATCTCGTACTCGCCCAGGGATGTGAGGAGATCACCAAAGAAGAATACCAGTCACTGAAGGACAGTCCACCGGCACAGCGTCAAAACGGAGACGAACAGCAATTAGCAAAGAACGGCCGTAATGGAATCTATTCTGTTGAAGAACTAACAGGCGAGCAGCAACAAACTAAAGGCGCAGCCTCCTCAAATGAGGATGAAAAAACGGAAGTGCTTCCCGCTCAACCGGAACCACCCGCGTTCCAATCTATCGCTTCCGACCTGGAAAAAGACCTCGCGGAGAAAGACGGAGAGAGCCGGGACAATCTTAAAATTTGGCGCAGCGTCATGCGCACCGATCCGCGCTACACAAAAGACCTGGCTGGTGTTGGTTTTGACGGAACGAGCATCAATGCTGAGTACATGATTATGCGTGCCACTGAAATCTTCGGGCCCGTCGGTACCGGTTGGGGGTTTGAAGTGATGGAAGATCGCATGATCCCCGGCGCACCAATGAGCGAAGCGATCTACGAAGACAAAAAATTTATCGGCAACCGCATATTGCGAGATGGTGACGGGACACTGATCACAGAGCAAAACCACAGCATTAAAATTAAATTTTGGTACGCAATTGAAGGTGATGTGCGCGGCGAAGTAGAAGCATATGGCGCAACAAAATACCTATACAAAACCCAGCGCGGAATTACTTGTGATGGCGAAGCGCAGAAAAAATCACTCACCGATGCCATCAAGAAAGCACTCTCGCTGCTCGGTTTCTCCGCTGATGTGTGGCTGGGACTGTATGACCAGGCCGAATATAAGCAAGAGAACGCCATCCGGTTCGACCTCATTAATGCCAGCGATAAGGCCGAGGACGTAACACTTATTCGTAAAGAACTGGACGAGAAATTTAAAGCCAACACCAAAAGCATGCGTGAGGCAGTTACACCAAATGAAATTTCCGGCATTGCTTCATCGCTCACTCGAGTCATGGGCATTCACCTAAAAGATGCTCGCGAAAGGGGTGACGCAGAATACGCCAAATACATTGAAGGCCGCTTGCGCCGTCTCGAAGAAGTTAAATCCGAATGCCTCACTAAATTGCAGGAGAAAGCAGCATGAACGCTCGTACAATCGACTTAGCCTTAGAAATTAGCAAACTGGAGTCTCTCGCAGCTGAAGGTGGGGAACTTACCCCTGAAATGATCGCCGATACCCTCGAAGGCATTGAAGGGATGATGGAGGATAAATTTGATGCCACCATGAGTGTTATTAGAGATTTCGAAGCCAAGGCAGATGCCTGTAAAAAAGAAGCAGCTCGGATAGCTGAACGTAAAAAGCATTGGGACCGTCAGTCTTTCGCACTTAAAAAGTACCTGCTGGAGTGCCTTCAACTTTCAGAACGCACAACATTTAAAACAACATTGAATACCTTTACTGCCCGAAAAGGTAGCGCGAGCCTTGTTATTGATGACGTTGATATGCTGCCAGATGGATTCGTTGAGTCGCATACGGAAGTCATTAACGATGTGCAGAACGACAAGATAAAAAAAGTACTTATGGAAGCTTTAAAAACAGTGGAGGAAATGAAGAAAAAAGGCGAAGTGCCACCACCAGAAATTTTAAACCCTGTGCCGGGCGCACACTTGGAAATAGGCGCAACAACACTTCAAGTGCGCTAATCCAGATGCGGTCAGAAATGACCGCTTACTGAGAAACTTAAAATGAGCGACAACACCGACAGCCTTTTATTTCCGAGAAGAACCGAGCCAGATGACTTCAAAGACCACACATTGCATATCATCTGGCAAATGCGAAACGGCTACCGCCGTCACTATGGAATTGTTGAACTGCCACCTGAGTTAAAAAGGCACAACATCTCAAAATTAGGATATAGAAAATGAAACGTGAAGAAATTATTGAAGCGATCGCCTCCGCATCAGAATTACGCCACCGCGACGGTCGCGATGTTGTTGCTAACCGTATTTACTCCATGATTGAGGCAGGAAAAATCCCAGGGGTAATGCTAGCCACAGCCGATGTGCAACAGTTTATGAAAGAAAACCATGCCATGCGTAAGGCAATCGCCTTTGCTATTGCACCAGGAATATGGATTCAGCGAGAAGAAGACATATTCCAGTATTGCAACAAGGTTTGGTATGCCGACGTGTTGATACAAGCGATCAGCAAGGAGAACACCGATGAACAATAAACCGGTGTATCGCTCTGAATTATCTGTATACGACGGGGTGCAGCTCTTGCGTATATGGGACTTGTATGACGATGTCAATCCCACAATGACCGTGACCAACGGCGCAGAGCTGGTCTTGTCCGAACTCCAAGCCACATTAGGCACGCTGCCGGTGCTCATTATCTACAAAGACAGCAGCGGTGAGTGGGACCGCCTTGTGTGGGATGGTCGGTTTGCCGCGTTCCGATCGGTAATGCCAGGAATGCCGCAGACGGGTGATGATGAAACAGCCATGACAGCAGCAGTAATAACGTTTAAGAAGGAGGGGTAAGCGGCTATGGCTAACTCAATTAATAAACTCATTGATGACAAAATAATCAAGCGCGGAAAAAACGGTTTGCTAATCCGGCTGGACGATATTCACGTTCAAAAAGGCTTCAACCCGCGCGAAGATAGCGAGGTGTCCCAAGCCGCAGACGATGATCTATTTAATCACCTGTCAGCGGGTAAGCCAGTTCCACCTCTTGAAGTTCGCCCGCGCGATGATGGTGGCGTGTGGATTGTTGAAGGCCACAGGCGCCATAGAGCCTATATACGTTGTCGTGATGCCGGTAAACCTGCTGAGTGGATAGCAATCATGCCGTTCACAGGTAGCGATGTAGAGCGCATAGCACGCATCATGAACAGCAACAGCCAACTTGCGCTTACTCCCTACGAGCAATCGCGGGTCGTCAAAGAACTGGCCGGATTTAACCTTTCCCCTGATGAAATCGCCACGCTTGTTGGAAAAAGCCGTACAACGGTCGATAAGCTGCTGGCGTTAAGTCAGACCAACCATGATGTGCAAACACTGGTTAAAGATGGTGCTGTTGCCGTTGATGCTGCCCTTGAGCGCGTGAAAACTCACGGTGAATCTGCTGGAAAGGTTTTAGCGAATGACGTTGAAAAAGCACGGACTCAGGGCAAGAAGAAAGTTACTAAATCCGTTATCAACCGTGAGTTCAGCGCCAAGAAAGCCCGCAGACTATGTGAACTTCTTTACGATGCGGCCCCAATGACCCGTGAGGAAGGCGACGTTTTGCTGCTGGCAAAAGGAACGCGTGAAGAGATTAACGCCATCCTAAACGATTATCGCCGGTTGGGAGAGAATACAGATAATGGGTGATGTAATCGAAACCATCCACGGTGAAGTATTAGATGGGGCGTTTTTCGCCCCTGCATCTTCCGACCTGGTTGACTCCCTAATCGGGCAGTACAAGCAATTGCGCACCGATGTGGAAATGATGGCCGGGTTAATTAATTCACACCATGCATCGGTTCATCACTTCCTGGAAGGTAATCAGGATCAGGATCGTCGCCATTATATTAGAGGTGTAGGTGAACTTTTTAAACTCGAAGGAGCCATCGCCAGCTTGAATTCCACCTTCTGGCAAAAAGCCCTGAATATGACCGATGTCTACGAATATATGCCAAACAATCGCCGGACAGAATGGAACGAGCAGATCCGCGAGATGAAAACACCGGATTTCGAAGAAGAAACTGTGCGGCCAACAATAATGGAACTGCTGAACTCGCGTCAGAAATTTTTCTCTGAGCGCGTAGACGGTATTTTCCGCGCTCTTTCCGGCGACCACGTAACCAACAGGCCAGAAGGTTTCGGCAAGCGCATGATCCTCGCCCGTGTGTTCACCGATTACGGCATGACGAATCACGATATGAGCGGCTATATCCAGGATCTACGGCAGGTTGTAGCGAAATTTATGGGCCGAGATGAACCCCGCTGGCGCGTAACCGACGATGCGCTACAAGAAGCCCGGTACCGCCACGGTGAATGGCTGGTGCTTGACGGTGGAGCATTGCGTGTACGGGCCTATCTGAAAGGCACAGCACACCTTGAAGTTCACCCGGAAATGGCCTGGAGACTTAACTGCATTCTGGCGCACCTGTATCCGATGGCTATCCCGCCTGAGTTCCGCCAAAAGCCCAAGAAAAAGCTTAAAGATTTCGTGCTGATGAGCAAGCCACTTCCCTTCGCCGTTCTGGAAGTGCTGGCGGGGTTAAAAGCAGAACGCCACCTCCCGATTCAACGCAATCGATGGGACGACTGGACACAACCGCTCACTACCAACCCGCACAACCGTCGCTTTGACTGGCGCGACGAGGACAAGGCAATACGAGGGCAAGCGGGCAAAGTATTGGAAATGATCGGTGGTGTGCTAATCAAAGCTGGTCCTCAGAAAAACATCAACATCTGGGAGTTCGATTACGACCCCGCCCGAGTGCTGGGCGAGATAATCGCTTCTGGTTGCATTCCAGACCATCAATCGCACCAGTTCTATCCAACCCCGGAATCACTGGCTGAATGGGCCGTATCTGAGGCAGAAATACAGCCGGGAGAAAAATGCCTGGAACCGAGTGCTGGCACCGGGAACATCGCTGTATTAATGCCGGCAGATCAAACCTGCTGTGTGGAAATATCAGCTCTACATTGTCGCGTACTGGAAGCAAAAGGGCTAACCGTTGAGCAAGCCGATTTTATCAAATGGGCTGAGTCCACCACCGAGCGCTTCGACAAGGTGGTAATGAACCCACCATTCAGCGAAGGTCGCGCCAAAGCCCACGTAGAAGCCGCAGCAAGCCTGGTAAACGTTGGTGGCCGGCTTGTAGCAATACTGCCAAGTGGGATGCAGAAGAAAGACATTTTACCCGGCTGGTCCTGTTCATGGTCCGGCCTTATAGATAACGAGTTCGACGGTACCAGCGTTTCGGTTGTTCTGCTGAAAGCAGACCGTAAGTGAATTTCAAGATTCAGTTTTCAACCGGCCAGAATCGTACATTAGCAGCCGGTCATGAGGTGAGTATGCAAAAGCTTTCCCTGACTAAATGGGCAAACAAGTATTACGACGAGCCGCCAAGTGTGGGGACTCTGCGGCGCTGGGCGAGAAATGGAAACATTTACCCTGCACCAGAGCTGGAAGGACGTGAGTACAAAGTTGATCCCGATGCCTTTTATATCAAACCGAAAAAATGCGGCATGAAGTTAGAGCAACATCAGCCTAATGGCCGTATTGGTAAAAAAAGTCCGTTGCTGGAGAGATTGATCAATGAGTCAGAGAAAAAGATACGATGCGAATTTACCAAAAAATCTGACTTATCGAAAAGGAAGTAAATCCTTTGCCTGGCGAAATCCTGTAACTAAAGAGGAAATCCCACTTGGGCAAATATCTCGTAGGGATGCTATCGCTCAGGCAATTGAGGCCAACCATTACATTGAGCAGCAATACACGCCTGTTGCGCTGATAGAAAAGTTGATGGGTGAGCATGAATATACGCTCACAGAATGGCTTGAAAGATACGAGATCATATTACAACGCCGGAATTTGGCCGCAAACACTTATAAGGTGAGAGCCGGTCATATCAAAACTATCCGTGCGAAAATGGGGGCTATGGTGCTTTCGAAGATCACAACTCGACATATAGCTGAATTTCTCGAACCGTGGATTATGGAGGGAAAAAAGACTATGGCGGGAACATTACGATCGGTACTCTCCGACATATTCAGAGAGGCTATTGTGGAAGGGAGATCCTCCGTAAACCCAGTAGGGCCAACTCGAGCGCCAAAAGTTGAGGTTACACGCGAACGATTGCAATGGACCACGTACAGACCCACTCGCGAAGCGGCCGAACAACAGCCTGCCTGGTTCAGTCTTGCGATGGATTTGGCGCTGGTGACCGGGCAGCGACGCGAAGACATAGCGCTAATGAAGTTCAGTAATATTTATGATGACCGGTTACATATAACCCAGATAAAAACTGGAGCAATGATCGCCATACCATTGTCACTGACGCTAAACAGCGCAGGGTTAAAACTGAGTACCGTAATAGACCGTTGCCGCCTAGTCAGCCGCTGCGATTATCTGGTCAGTGCCGGCATCCGCAAAAACAGCCCCGATGGTTCGGTACATCCTGATAGCCTAACAAAAGGATTCGTTAAAGCGCGAAACAATTCCGGGATCGCGTTTAGTGAAAATCCTCCAACTTTTCACGAGATCCGCAGCTTGGCGGGACGACTATATGAGAAGGAAAAAGGAAAGGATTTTGCACAAAAATTGCTCGGCCACAAGTCAGAAAAATGACCGAAAAGTACTTGGATGTGCGTGAAAAAGTGTTTACATTGCTTTAACAATAAAAAGACCGGATATGGAAATTCGGAGAAATTTCGGAGAATTTCGGAATGCGTGAAGTAACCAATTGAATTATAAAGAAAATAAAAAAAGACCGAATACGATTCCTATATTCGGTCTAGGGAAATGGCTCTTGGGAGAGAGCCGTGCGCTAAAAGTTGGCATTTAATGCAGGGCTTGTTCAGCCGTGCACTTTAAGAGTAGCCTACCGCGCCAGTTTTGCCAGCCGCCCGGCGGCCGCGTGATAGTTTCGTGACGAAATAACTATGCGGCAAATGAGCATCAATCCGCGTACGTTGGGCAAGACGTTGGCAAACAAGCGGTTAGTCAGCGCACAGCTTCTCGGCGCGTTCGATAAACGGCGCCAGGCTCATTTTTTTCCCCGGTTCGGCAGGGTCGTCCAGCAGGAGCACCTCCAGCGGTTGCGCGCGCTGATGGCCCTTCTTCACCTGCTGCTCCGCTGCGTCGTTGAGCGGGTATTGCATCAGAGTGCTGTTGTTGAGCACGAACAACGCGCCGCCGCTGCGGCACTGCAGCGTCACTTCTTCCTTGGTGAACGCCCACTGTTTGCCGTATTCCAGTTTGGTGATGTTCACCAGTTTGTCTGCCGCCAGCGCGCCGGTCGCGGTTGCCAGCAGCGTAATGCCGAGTAATACCGATTTCATGTGTTGGCCCTAAGGTTGCTATTCACATCGATTTTCCCGCAGCTTGCCCGGTTGCGGCAAGCCGAAATGTCAAACCGGCGCATAGGTTGCAAATAAACTGACCAGCAGCAGCACCGCCATCCCCAACCCGACTTCGAGCCAGCAGGCCAGCACCACGCCGCGCTGCGCCAGCGCCGGCACGCGGCTCATTGCCGGCACGATGGCGTAGCGATTGGCCAGCGCCACCATTACCATCAGCGCCACCAGCGCGGTTTTGATCAGCAGCAGGCGCTGATAAGGCGAGCCGAGGTTGAGCGGCCAACCACCGAGAATGATCAGGCTGTTGACGATGCCGGTGACGATCACCGCCGCCACCGCCAGGTGCCCCCAGCGCGAGAAACGGATCAGCGTGGTGATAGCGTCGCTGCGCCACTGCGGCGGCTGCAGGTAGCGCAGGCAAACCAGCAGCGGCGCCAGGCAGCCGAACCAGTAGCCGGCGGCCAGCAGGTGCACCGCATGGTTGGCCCGGTGCAGCACGCCCAGCGTGCCTTCGTGCATCGCCGCGTGGCCGATGAACGCCAGGCTGACCAGCAGCAGCGCCGAACACAGCGCCAACGCCTGCGCGCGCGGCCTTTCCGGCAGCAGCAGGCTCAGGATCGCCAGCAGCGACAGGCCCAGATGCCAGCGCCACACTTCGCCGAAGGTGGTGCCGAGCACCGCCCACCAGACCTCCAGCCGCCAGGCGTCTTCCCAACCGTCGCCCATTTGCCCGGCCTGAATGGCCAGCAGCGCCACGGCGGAAAGCCCGGCAATCCAGGTGCCGGCAAGCAGCAGCGGGCGCACATCGCGGGAGAGGATCGGGGAGAGGCGCTGCGGTGACAATAAGGCGGTGAACAGGCTGATGCCGAACATCAGCATCACCGCCGCAAAGTGCACCAAGCGACACAGAACGAACAGGGTCGCCAGACTCACGATCAGTTTACGGTGAAGCTGTACTGGCCTTTGGTTTTATGCCCGTCGACCGACACCACATGCCAGCTGACGTTGTATTTGCCCGCGCTCAGTTCGCCTTCGATCGGCACATTGACCTGGGTGTTGTTGTTCGGATCGAGCTGCAGCTTGCCGGTTTTCACCACGGCGTTGTCCGGGCCGGTGATTTTCACGCCGCTGAAGTTCGGCTCGATGCCTTCGGAGAAGCTGAGGGTCAGCGCTTTCGGCGCCGGGCTGACGCTGGCGTCGGCCTTCGGCGTTTCCACTTTCAGGTGGGCGTGCGCCAGCGCTTGCTGCGAAGA
The DNA here is from genome assembly GCF_058725505.1 of Serratia sp. A07. NCBI lineage: Bacteria > Pseudomonadati > Pseudomonadota > Gammaproteobacteria > Enterobacterales > Yersiniaceae > Serratia > Serratia sp. A07. The sequence continues at coordinate 31,873 of NZ_JBZXDO010000030.1, read as the reverse complement.
CAGGCCGACGAACAGGACGAAAACGGTGGAAAGCAGGCGACAGGAGGAACGAATTTTACCGATCACAGTGGTATCCCTTAACAGTATAAAGAGGGTCATAAGGGTTAAGGCCACAGCCAAGGCGATGTATCAGCGGCCCCAACCCACCGCAAGTGATTGCGCCACGGGTAAACAGAAAAACGGGTTGTATCGGCTAACCCGCTGTTTTGACTCTACCATCCCTGTAGCGTATCGCGGTAAATCATAACGACCAGGCTGCGGCAAGTCGAGCGCATCTCTGGCATTTTGCGATCCGGCAGCACGTATCGCCGCATAACCGCGATAAACGCAGGGTAAAAAAAACCGCGCGTCAGGCTCGCCCGCGCGCGGTTTTTCGATGTTCTGATGCGGATTAAGCCTGGCCGTTGCCGCCCTGGCCCATCGCGCCCATTTTCTTCAGATCTTTGTCGATGAAGAACAGGCCTTTGCCGCTGGTGCCCACCAGCGCCAGCTTATCCAGCACGGATTTGAACAGTTTCTCTTCTTCGTGCTGCTCCGCCACGTACCACTGCAGGAAATTGAAGGTGGAGTAATCGTGTGCGGTCATGGCGGCGTGCGCCAGTTCGTTGATCTGACGGGTGATCAACTGTTCGTGTTCGTAGGTCTGCTGGAACACGTCCGCCAGCGATTCGAACGCTACCGGCGGTGCGGCGATGCTGCCCAGCAGCGGCAGAGAGCCGGTGTCGCTCAGGTAGTCGAACAGACGTTGCATATGCTGCATCTCTTCCTGAGAGTGCTCTTTAAGAAATGCGGCGGCGCCTTCAAAGCCTTTATCGCTGCACCATGCGCTCATCTGCAGGTACAGGTTGGCGGAGTAGAACTCCAGATTCAGTTGCTCATTCAGCTTTTGAGTCATTTCTTGCGTCAGCATAATGATTCCTTTTATTTTGCAGGTCATGAATTTAATTTCCGCGCATTATGCCCTGCTGCCGTAAAAATAAAAACACCTTATTTACACTCAAATCACATTAATTATAAAAACCATATATATCAATAAATTAAAATATCAACGCCACATTGAGAATTAACATGATAATTATTTTCATCTTTTATTTTAATCAAAAAGCGAATCATTCTTATTTAAAAGAATAAATAGATTACATTACTCCCGGATAAATATCGCCCACGGCAGCGGCGCAACGGGCTTGCCAAGCGCCCCCGGGTGGATTACCTTCTGCGCAGGTTCAAAGCGGCAAAGTAAGTAAGGAGCATAGCGTGGGTTACAATCTGGCCGAACTGTCTAAAGAAGAGATGGACCGGGTGAACGTGGATCTCGCCGCCTCAGGCGTGGCGTACAAAGAGCGCTACAACATGCCGGTGATCCCGGAAGTGGTGGAGCGTGAGCAGCCGGAAGCGCTGCGCGACTATTTTCGCGAGCGCGTGGCGCACTACCGCGCGGAATCCCACAGGTTTTCGCGCCTGCCGTACGAGCCGAAGGTCAAATAACAAAAAACCCGCCGTAACGGCGGGTTTTTTACGTCACTTGCCGGCGAACCGGTCGGTGGCGATCATCAGCTGGTGCAAGATGCCCGGCTCATCAAACGAATGCCCCGCCCCTTCCACGATATGCAACTCCGCTTCCGGCCAGGCCTTAGCCAGATCCCAGGCGTTCTGCACCTGGCAGGCCATGTCATAGCGGCCGTGGACGATCACCGCCGGAATATGGCGGATTAGCGGCACGTTGCGCAGCAGCTGGTCATCGCTCTCCAGGAAGCCCAGGTGGGTGAAATAGTGGTTTTCAATGCGGGCGAACGCCAGGGCGAAATCATCCTCGCCGAACGAAGCGGATTCGCGGCTCGGCAACAGCGTCACCGTTTCCCCTTCCCACACGCTCCACAGCTTGGCCGCTTCGAGCTGCACCTGCGGATCGGCCGAAGTCAGCCGCTGCCGGTAGGCGGCGATCACGTCTTTACGCTCTTCATCCGACAGAATGGACAGCACGCGCGCCCATTTGTCCGGGAAGAAGCGTGACGCGCCGTCCTGGTAATACCAATGCAGTTCCTGCTTGCGCAGGGTGAAGATGCCGCGCAGCACCATTTCACTGACGCGTTCCGGGTGGGTCTGCGCATAGGCGAGCGCCAGCGTCGATCCCCAGGAACCGCCGAATACCAGCCATTGGTCTACGCCGGCCATGTCGCGCAGCCGCTCGATATCGGCCACCAAATGCCAGGTGGTGTTGTTGTCCAGGCTGGCGTGCGGACGGGAGCGGCCACAGCCGCGCTGATCGAACAGCAGCACCTTGTAGCGTTCCGGATCGAACAGCTGACGATGATGCGGGGAGATGCCGCCGCCCGGCCCGCCGTGAATGAAGACCGCCGGTTTACCGTTCGGGTTGCCGCTCAGCTCCCAGTAGATCCGGTGGCCATCCCCAGTGTCCAGCCAACCGCTGTCGTATGCTGCTAACGGCGGGTACAAACCTCGTAATTGTTCCATGGCGCTTTCCGTCTCTCTGTGAGTCATGCTTTCATCAAAGCGGAAGCCGCCCGGCAGGTCAACGGTAAAACCCGAAAACTCGAACGCGCGCCGAGAACTCGGCGCGCGTTTGCTCAAAATCACAACGACCTGCCTGCAAAATGCCCACTGGTCCGATCGGTTGAGGGGCACATTCGCCCCCCGGCGGGACTCAATTAGCCGCCTTTGCGCATATGCGGCTCACGCATCTCCTGTGCGGTTTTCGCCTCGATGCTCAGCTCCGCCGTCGGGCGCAGCAGCAGACGCGCCAGCCCGATAGGTTCGCCGGTTTCCCGGCAGTAGCCGTACTCGCCGTTCTGCAATCGCGCCAGCGCCGCATCGATTTTCGGCAGCAGGCGGCTTTCGCGATCCAACTGGCGGAACAGCAGGCGCAGATCCTCTTCGCGCGCCGCCTTGTCGGCTTCATCGCCCGTCGCTTCGCCGCCGTCGATCTCTTTTTTCAGCTCATCGATGTGCAGCAGCAGCTTTTGCCGCTCGTCCTGCAACCGTTGGCGGAAAAACGCCCGTTGAACCGAGTTCATATAATCAGAATCCGGCATGGCCAGCAGTTGCTGCGCATCCGGTAACGTCATGACTGTCATTGCGCTCTCCCAACACCAAAGGTGTAACATTATAACATAATATTTATTTTTAGCACCCGGTCATCCAAAAACAAAATTTCATGCACAAACAGCCGGTTAACCTAAACCTGCACTTTGCCGCTTGCATCCTCTTGGCTTTAGGCGGTTAATGGCTGAGCAAGCCACCCAATCATAGGTAACGAGAGGCCATCATGAGTAAGGGAATGGATAGCAAAAAGAATGCGAAGAAGAAGCCGTTGAAAACCCCAGCTGAGAAACGTGCGGAGAAACGCGCCAAAAAAGCGCATCCGTCTGGTGAGTAAGCGTCCTTCCATCCGTCATTAAACCCGCCAAGGCGGGTTTTTTATTGCCTGTAGCGAGGGGGCGGTTGGCACGGCCGCCTGTGCCGGTTAAGCTGAGGGCTGACGGCAACGCGGAGGAAAACATGACGTTACGCGTAATAGATACCGAGACCTGCGGGCTGGACGGCGGCGTGGTGGAAGTGGCCTCCCTCGATCTGCTCGACGGTCAGTTAACCAACCCGATGAGCGATCTGGTCAGCCCGGATCGCCCCATCAGCCTCGACGCGATGGCGATTCATCACATCACCGAGCAAATGGTGGAAGGCAAACCGCGCATCGCGGTGGCGATCGGCCGCTATCAGGGCAGCCCCTACTACGTGGCGCACAACGCCGCTTTCGATCGCGGCGTGCTGCCGGAGATGAACGGCGCCTGGATCTGTACCCTCAAGCTGGCGCGCACGCTGTATCCGGACATCAAGTACGGCAACCAGTATCTGCGCTATGCGCTGAACCTGGATGTGCAGCTACCGGCGGACGCCACGCTGTACCCGCACCGCGCGCTGTATGACTGCTACGTCACCGCCGCGCTGCTGCAACGCATCATCAAGGATTCGGGCTGGACGCCGGAGCAAATGGTGCAGATCACCGAACAACCGGTGCTGCTGAAGAAGTTCAAATTCGGCAAGTATCGCGGGCAGGAGATCGATCGCATCGCCCAGGAAGATCCCGGCTATCTGCGCTGGATGCTGAAATCCATCGACGATCTGAGCCCGGACATGAAGCACACGCTGAAATACTATCTGGTTGGCTAACACGGCGGGCGGCGCAGGCCGCCCGCCGAATACCGTTACTCCGCCAGCGCCAGAATAAAGGCGTACTCCAGCGCAATATCCTCATAGGCCTTGAAGCGCCCGGACTTGCCGCCGTGGCCGGCATCCATGTCGGTATACAGAAGCAGCTGCCGATCGTCGGTTTTCAGCTCGCGCAGCTTGGCCACCCACTTGGCCGGCTCCCAATACTGCACCTGCGAATCGTGCAGGCCGGTGGTCACCAGCAGATGCGGGTATGCCTGCGCCTTCACCTGATCGTACGGGCTGTACTGCTTGATGTAGTCATAATAGGCCTGCTCGTTCGGGTTGCCCCACTCGTCGTATTCGCCGGTGGTCAGCGGGATCGACTCGTCCAGCATGGTGGTCACCACGTCGACGAACGGCACCTGTGCCACCACGCCGTGGAACAGCTGCGGTGCCTGGTTGATTACCGCCCCCATCAGCAGGCCGCCGGCGCTGCCGCCCATGGCGAACACCCGCTTGCCGTCGCCGTATCCCTGGGCGACCAGCGTTTCAGTCACGTCGATAAAATCGTTGAAGGTGTTCTGCTTATTGAACAGCTTGCCGTCTTCATACCACAGCTGCCCCAGCTCGCCGCCGCCGCGAATGTGCGCCAGCACGAACACGAAACCGCGATCGAGCAGGCTCAGGCGGCTGGCGCTGAACGCCGGATCCATGCTGCTGCCGTAGGAGCCGTAGCCGTACACCATCAGCGGGTTGGCGCCGCGCTGGAAGCTGTCCTGGCGATACACCAGCGAGACCGGCACCTCGACACCGTCGCGCGCCTTTACCCACACCCGCTCGCTGCGGTAATTTTCCGGCGTGAAGTTCTTCACTTCCTGCTGTTTGAGCATCGTCCGCTCGCCGCTGTCCATGTTCAGCTCGTACAGCGTGGTCGGGGTGGTCATCGACGAATAGCCGTAGCGCAGCAGCGCGGTCTCCGGATCCGGGTTATACGCCAGCCAGGTGGTGTAAGTCGGATCGTCGAAGGCGATGCGCTTCTCTTCGCCAGTCTGCCAGTGGATCTGGCGCAGCAACGTCAGGCCGGCGCTGCGCTCCTCCACCACCAGCCAGTCGCGGAACAGGCTGAAGCCCTCCAGCATCACGTCGGCGCGCGGGGCGATCAGCGTCTGCCACTGCGCTTCGTCCGCCTGTTCGCTTTGGTACAGGCCGAAGTTCTTGCCGTCCTTGTTGGAGCGGATGTAGAAATGCTGGTGATAGTGATCGATGGCGTACTCATGATCCTTGCGGCGCGGCACGAACAGCTGCGGCTTGGCGTCCGCACGATCGGCGTCCAGCAGCAGGATCTCCGAGGTGGTGGTGCTGCTCAGGTGGATCAGGATAAAGCGCTCAGAGGTGGTCTTCTCCAGCCCGACGTAGAAAGTATCGTCCCGCTCTTCGTAAATCAGCTCGTCCTGCTGCGGATCGCTGCCCACCACGTGGCGATAGACCTGATACGGCAACAGCGTCTTGGCGTGCTTGCGCACGTAGTACACCGTCGAGGAGTCGTTGGCCCACTCGAAGCTGCCGGAGGTGTTCTCCAGCACTTCGTCCGCCCAGCTGCCGTCGGCCAGGTTCTTGAAGCGAATGTCATACTGGCGGCGCGACAGGAAATCCTCCGCCACCCCCAGCCGCTGATTGTCGGGGCTGACGTCCAGCCCGCCCAAGGTGTAAAACTCGTGGTTCTCGGCGCGCTGATTGCCGTCGATAAGCACCTCCCAGTGCTCGCTCTCGGCCTGCGGCTGGCGCACGGAAATCGCGTATTCGTTGCCCGGCTCATAGCGCGTCTGATAGCGATAGCCGTGGCGCACGTAAGGCACCGAATGTTCCTGCTGCGGAATGCGCGCCACCATCTCTTCGTACAGGGTTTCGCGCAGCGCCTGCTGCGGTTTCAGCATCGCATCGGTGTAGGCGTTCTCCGCCTGCAGGTAGTCCAGCACCTGGCGGTCTGCGCGCTCGTCGTCGCGCAGCCAGTAATAGTCATCCACGCGCGTGTCGCCGTGGATGGTGATGGGATAAGGGCGTTTTTCCGCTTTCGGTGGGGTCATCATTGCTAAATCATCCGCTTACATAGATTGCGGCAAGAGTGACACGATTCCCCCCGGCTTGCCAAGCGGCGCTATGCCAGCTCGCGTTTTTTCTCGTTGACGTCGCTCTCGATGCCCAGCTTGACGTCCGCCGGGATCTTCAGCGCCTGCGCCAGCGCATCGAGGTAGCCGCGCTCCATAAAGTGGTCGACGTCGATCACCAGGCAGCTCAGATAGTAAACCTCCAGCGCCTCGTCTTCGTTTTGCACGCTGCGGGCGATCAATTCCGGGTTGAGCGGCTGATCGAGCGCTTCCTGCACCCAGCTCTGCGCCTCCTCCCCCACCTGCAGCTGCGCCAGGCTGTGATCGATGGCGCGCTGCTCGTCGGCATCGATATGGCCGTCGCTCTTGGCGGCGAACACCAGCGCCTGCACCAAGCGTTTGGCGCGCAGATCCACCGGCGTGGTTTGCAAACCGAACTGCGGTTCGCCCTGATGGGTCTCCTTCACCCGCTGCTTGTACTTGTTCCACAACACCGCGCCCACCGCCGCGCTGCCGCCGACAATCAGCGCATTCTTGCCGAACTTGCCCACCAGCTTGCGCGAGGATTTGTTGGCCAACAGCACGCCGACCAGGCCGCCCAGCGCCGTAGGCGCCAGCAGCTTGCCGATGCCTTCTGCTCCGCCCATCGCGCCGGCCTTCTGCCCGATCAACGTTTGAATCTGCTGCATCCAGTTACTTTTCATCATCTACCCCTTGCGTGAAAAAGCGCGGCGCGCAGGCGCGGCCGAACCGACGGTAAACCGCCAGATTAGGGGATCTTTTGTCAATTTACGTCTGGGGGATGCAAACCTGTGTTTAGCGGATCGGCGGGCCGGGCGGCCCGCCGGGATAAGCTGCGGCGTTACGCTTCTTCGTCGCCCGCTTCGTCGTCTTGCTCGTACTCCGCCAGCTCGTCGCGCATCGCCTGGATGGCGTCGCGGGTCATCAGCGCCAGCGTGCGGTAGAAAGCGGTGGTGGCGTGCGCTTCCACTTTGCCGAGGAAGCGGCCGCACCACGGCAGCAGAAACTCGTCGAACAGCGCGATCTGCGCCTGCGCTTCATCTTCCTGCGACTGATCTTCCAGCCAGGACGCCGCCAGCAGCAGCTGGCCGAAATGGTCGGCCGGCGCCTCCGCCAGCGGCATGCCGCGCTGCTGGAGGAAGGTGCGCACTTCCGCCTCGCTGGCACCTTCAACGTAGTCGGAGCGGAACGGCGACACGCTGCATTCGCTGCCGACGAACATCGCGTTGAAGTCGGTCGCCAGCTGGTTGACGTCGCAGCCCTGCTGCAGGCGCTTCAGCAGGTCATCCTGCTCCAGCGGCCAATGTTGCTGCAGCTTGCCCTCTTTGATCAGCGCGAACAGCGGCACCAGCAGCGGATCCTGCGGCTGACGGTAGAACAGCGTACCCAGCACGCGGCAGACAATGGAAAACTCATTCATGATAATGCCTTATACAATACGGAAAAATTTGCCGGGACGATGTCACAAATCGGCCAATTCCGCAATCGCCGGCTTGCCGCGCCGCTCGAGAAAGTCCAGCAACCGGCGCGGGCTGACGTTGAGAATGCGCTCCTGCGGGAAGCCCACCTCTTCGATAATGCGCTCACAGTGCTCAAAGTTACCCAGCGAAAAGGCGACGTGCGAATCCGAGCCCAGCGCCAGCCAGCCGCCGGCATCGCGCACCGCGGCGGCGATCGCCCGGCAGTTGGCCTCGCTGCCCTTGCGGGAGTGGGTGAACGACGAGTTATTCAGCTCCAGCGCCACCTCGTATTTGGCCGCCGCCGCCGCGACGGCGGGAATGTCGATCGGGTAGCGCGGGTTGCCGGGGTGGCTGATGATATGCACGTCCCCCTGCGCCATTGCGGCGATCATCGCTTCAGTATTGGACGCTTTATCCTGCGGCGCAAACACCGGCTCATGGAAACCGGCGATGATTACGTCGGTGGCGGTCAACATCGGGCCCGTGCAGTCGATGTCGCCCTGCAGGTTTTTGATGTTGGCTTCGATGCCGCGCAAGATGCCCACGCCGTTCACCAGGCGCGGCCACACGTGCATGTTCATAAAGTGCCAGTAATGCGGCGCATCGGCCATGTCCGGGCCGTGATCGGTGATGGCGAACAGTTTGATGCCCTTCTGCTGGGCTTCGGCGATGTAATCGTGCAGCGTGCTGTAGGCGTGGGTGCTGGCGACGGTGTGCATATGCAAATCAACGGGGTACATTGTTTCTCCTTCCAGAGGGCCCGCCCGCAAAGGTACGGACAGGCGCGATGACGATAACAGCTTATCAGTTACCGAACGGCGGCTGAAGGATCAGTACCCCCGCTGCCTGTCTACCACGCCGGCCGGGGCATGCCCCGCCTCCAGCGCGCGGATGTTGGCGGCGATCTGATCCATCGCCTGCTGCGGCAACGTGATGGCAGCAATATGCGGGGTAATGGTGACACGCGGATGACGCCAGAACGGGTGATCCTGCGGCAGCGGCTCGCGGACGAACACGTCCAGCGTGGCGGCGGCCAGCTGCCCCTGCTCCAGCGCCGCCAGCAGATCGGCCTCCACCAGATGCGCGCCGCGCGCGATGTTGATGAGATAGGCGCCTGTGCTCAACTGCGCGAACAGCTCGCGGTTGAGGATGCCGACGGTCTCCGGCGTATTGGGCAGCAGGTTGATCACCAATTTGACGCCGTCGAGGAAGGCCGCGCGCTGCGCCTCCCCGGCGAAGCTTTGCACGCCATCGATCTGTTTGGCGCTGCGGCTCCAGCAGCGCACGCTAAAGCCAAACTCGGTCAGCTTGCGCGCCACGCTCTGCCCCAGCACGCCGGCGCCGAGGATGCCGATGGTAAAATCATCCAGCGAGTGCGGATCGAGCGGCTGCCACTCCTGCCGCTGCTGCAGCGCCTGATACTCGTCGAAACGACGGAAATAGCGCAGCACATAGCTCAGCGCATATTCCTGCATCTGCTGCGCCATGCCGGTATCCTCCAGCCGCAGCAGCGGTACGCCGGCGGGCAGCGTGCCGGGGTGCTTTCGCTCCTGATCGAGGATCGCGTCAACGCCGGCGCCGAGGGCGAACACCGCTTTCAGATCGCGGCGGTTGGCCAGCATTTCGTGCGGCGGGCGCCACACCAGCGCGTAATCGGCCGGCCGCTCGTCGCCACGCTGCCACTCGCGGATCTCGGCCTGCGGCAGGCGTTGCTTGATGCCGGCCAGCCATTCCTGGGCGTTAAACAAGGGGTGGTAATAAATGATGTTCATACTGCGGGCTCCCGTTTGTTTTTATTGGTTTTCCTCCAGCCTTCCGCGATTCGCCGCCGGATGCAAGCGTTAAAGCCCAAAATAAAAACAGCCCCGACCAGTGGGGCTGTTGTGCATGTTAGCGAATCAGGCGGCGGACGGGCCGTCGCGCCGGATAAGGCGCCGCAGCAGCGGAATTAAAATCAGCATCGCCACGCCGACGCCCGTCGCCCCCCAGCCCAGCGCGCTGAAGATTTCGCTGTAGCCGGGGTTGGTTTGCAGCGGCGTGCTGCCGCTGTTTTCCGGCATCAGGCCGGAGACGTAGCCCGCCAGCACCGAGGCGACGCCGGTCACCATCATCCAGCAGCCCATCATCACGCCCTGATAGCGCGGCGGCGCCAGCTTGCCGATCATGGCGTAGCCGATCGGCGAGATCATCAATTCACCGACGCTTTGCAGCACATAGCTGATAACGATCCATTTGAATGCCACCAGCCCGTCGCCGCCCGCCATGCTGATACCCAGCGGCAGCACCAGCATGCCGAGCCCGATGCAGAACAGCGATCCGGAGAACTGCAGCGGAATGTCGATGTTGCAACCGCGAGCGCGCAGGCGGTTGAACCACCAGGCCAGCAGCGGGCCGCCCACCACGATCACCAGCGTGTTGATGTTCTGGATCCACTGCGGCGCCACCTGAATGCCGTAAACGTTCAGGTTGATGTTGTGCTCGGAGAACAGCATCAGCCCCATCGGCGCCAGCTGATACAGCGCCCAAAACACCAGCGAGCCCAGCGCCAGGATCAGATAGGCCGCCATTCTGCGGCGCTCATCGCGCGGATGGTGGCGCAGCGTCACCACGCACAGCATCAGGAAGATCAGCGCGCCGAGCACGATCACGAAGTGGCCGCTGAACTCGGCATGGGTCAGCATCACGCGGATAATCGGCACCAGCGCCACCAGCACCGCCAGCCCGACCAGCATGCGCCAACGGTATTGGCTGCGGCTGGCGTCGTGCAGCGGGGTATTGAGATCCGCCAGAATGCGCCAGCGGCAGACGGCGACGATGATCGCCGCCGCGTTACCCAGCGTGGCGAACAGGAACAGCGCGCGGTAGTTTTCCGTCAGTTGGAAATACCCGGCGACGGTAAAGCCGACGAAGAACCCGAGGTTCATACCGGCGTAGTTCCACAGGAACGCCGATTCGCGCCGATCGTCGTCCGGCTTGAAACGCTGGGTGAGCATCATATTGATGCAGGTGACGTTAAGGCCGCTGCCGGTCAGGAACATCGCCAGCCCCCAGTACAGCCCCCACACGCCCGCGACGGCAATCAGCGCGCAGCCGATCACCTGCAGCACCATGCCGAGCACGAACAGATTGCGGTTGCTGAGGAATCGGCCGCCGAGGTAACCGCCGAACATGTGCAGGCCATAGTTGAAGGCGCCGAACACGCCCATCATGGCGTTGGCGCTGCTTTCGTTGAAGCCCAGCCGCTTGGTGGCGTACAGCACCAGCGTAGAGTAAAGCACGGCGAAGCCGAGCGTGGCGAAGATCTGGATGAAGAACAGTGCCCCCGCACCGGGGGGAATGGCGTGGCGCGCTTGCGGCGCCGGCATGGCATCTGAAGGAGTCAAAACGAACCTCTACTGCATTATTATGTAATGAGTCTGTCCCTGTCTGCGATATCGCCGGCCTGTCACCCGGCAATCTGCGCGGCGTCGTGATATTCCTTGCCAAAAACGCCGCGCCGACATGATTCCATTTAGCGACACATCTGACTAATAATCCAGTATTAATGCATATAACAGCAAACAACCCAATCTCATTGGCGACATATTGAGCTATTTGTACAGAAAAAGGTCAAACAATCGTCTTTCATGGATTCCAACCGCTGCCTGCCCTGCCCGCCGGTGGCCGCGAGTGGGAATATCGTTCGGTAAATCAGCAAATTGCTGCAAGTTTGGCTAAACAGTCATGAGAATGAAATAAGAGGGTTGACGCTGAGATCAGATTCTCCTACATTAGCGCCCGTCGACAGCGCAACGCGTTTTCGACAACAAAACGGTGAGGTGTCTGAGTGGCTGAAGGAGCACGCCTGGAAAGTGTGTATACGCGAAAGTGTATCGAGGGTTCGAACCCCTCTCTCACCGCCAAATTCAAAGAGAAAGCCTGGATTCGCGTCCAGGCTTTTTTTTGCATGTGACCCGTCCTGAATAGCGTTGACACGTTTTCGACTTAAATCCGGAGAACGTGATAATGGCCGAGTTTAAACGCACACAACGCGACTATCCTTTGCCTTTTAAAATTGCTGTTGTTGAGCAGGTTGAAAAAGGCGAAATGACCTACAAACAAGGCTCAACTGCGCTATGGTATTCAGGGACGTTCGACCGTTCTGACCTGGTTACGCAAGCATGGCCACCTTAACTGGGCCCCAGGTCTTCCCTCTCTCTCCAGCCGGGAGTTGCCCATGAGCCAACCGTCTGCCCCTTTAACTCCTGAGCAAAGGATCAGGGAACTTGAAGAACAGCTTGAGCTGGTCACCCAGAAAGCGGAGTTCCTGGATGCTGTCGTTAACGTGCTGAAAAATGACTATGGGATCAGTGTCATAAAAAAGCGGCCAGGTAAGTCCTCACGCAAAAACAGCCCCAAAAAATAACCATTACCCGGGCCTGTCAGTTCCTGGGACACAGCCGACAAGCCTGGTATCAGCACAATACACAGCTTAGTAAGCAGCGGGCTCGTGATGTCCGGATCGTCGATTTTGTTAAAACGATAAGAGTACGTCAGGCGCGTATCGGGACCCGTAAGTTGCATTATCTACTGAATAAACAATCAGATGATGGATTGCATGTCGGACGTGACCGGTTGTTCTCTCTGCTGAAGGAACGTCGGCTGCTGGTGCCAGTCAGACGGGCGTACCATAAAACAACGGACAGCCATCATCGTTTTCGACGACATCCCAATTTATTAAAAACGGGACCGAAACAGGTGGTGGTCAGGCGACCAGAACAGGTATGGGTAGCAGATATTACCTATCTGCCAACCCGGAATGGCATGGTCTATCTGAGTCTGATAACGGATGCCTGCTCAAGGAAAATAATGGGCCATCATGTACACAGCGATCTGCGTACTGACAATGTCGTGCAGGCTCTGAAACAGGCCTTAAAGCAGAGAAAAACGACTCAGCCACTGATCCATCACTCGGACCGTGGAATACAATATTGTTCAGCAGGTTACCAGTCAATCCATGAAAAATACGGGCTAATATGCTCAATGACAGATGGCTATGACTGCTATCAGAACGCATTGGCGGAAAGGGTGAACGGGATACTGAAGACGGAGTTTTTGCTATCACGCCCGGCAGATCTGAAGCAGGCAAGAAAGATGGTGAGGGAATCGATAGAAATTTACAACAGAGAGCGGCCTCACCAGTCGCTAAAATATAAATCGCCCGATGCGGTGCATCAGGCGTTTTACAGGCATAAAAGTGTCAACCTATGCCAGGACTAGTCAATAGTGCACCGCCGAGAGGGGCGAGCATCTTTCCCCCTCTGCGACAGTGATCCCCATTTCCGCCGGTTATCCACGAACCTTACCGCTGATTTTCTCGCCCATTCATGACATCTGCCCTGCCGTTCGCCGCAGTTTTCAGCAAAGTGCGCACGGCTTGAGCGGACGAACAAAAACACAGAAATTATTCTTGACCGGATCGGCCCCACTCCCTATAGTAGCGCCCCGTTGCAGCGATGATTTCGCAACAAATAAATATGGTGAGGTGTCCGAGTGGCTGAAGGAGCACGCCTGGAAAGTGTGTATACGCGAAAGTGTATCGAGGGTTCGAATCCCTCCCTCACCGCCATATTCTAACGAGAAAGCCTGAGCGAAAGTTCAGGCTTTTTTGTATGCATAGCGCACTGACAGGGAGGGTGAGAACCCTCGACAGGGTTCGACAAAACGCCTGCGTTTTGGACCGCCAACGGCGGCCCGCAGGGTGAACGCAGCGAATCTATCCCTCCCTCACCGCCATATTCTTCGAAGAAGCCTGAACTCGCGTTCGGGCTTTTTTGTTTGCATAGCGCACTGACCGGGAGGGCGAGAGCCCTCGACAGAGTTCGACAAAACGCCTGCGTTTTGGACCGCCAACGGCGGCCCGCAGGGTGAGCGCAGCGAATCTATCCCTCCCTCACCGCCATATTCTAACGAGAAAGCCTGAGCGAAAGTTCAGGCTTTTTTGTTTGCATAGCGCACCGACCGGGAGGGTGAGAACCCTCGACAGGGTTCGACAAAACGCCTGCGTTTTGGACCGCCAACGGCGGCCCGCAGGGTGAGCGCAGCAAATCTATCCCTCCCTCACCGCCATATTCTAACGAGAAAGCCTGAGCGAAAGTTCAGGCTTTTTTGTATGCATAACGCACCGGCCAGGAGGGGGCCCCTCGACAGCGGCATAAGCTGTCGACCATAATGCCCTCATAAAGATAGGCCAATGCGTAATGCAAGGGAGAAACGTGGCGCGTAAGAAGAAAGGCAATGCCCCGCGGCCAAAGACAGGCCCCGTTAAAGAAAAATCGAATAACCGTTTGGCGAAAATATCGGCATTTTTGGTAGGCTCGGGGATTCTCGTGGCGATATTGGGCGCCGCCTATCAGTACTTCGCCGGCAGCGTTTCATTAGCTTTCGTTCAATCCGTCGGAAGAGCCTATGAGTTCCAACTGTCGAATGACACGCCTTCGGATCGTACCGTAAAATCCTTCCGCATCATTCCCCCCGACGTCCAGCAAGTGATCTATAAAGTCACCGAGGATGTGTATGCCACCCGCGACGAAAAAGGGCAGATCACCTTGCCGGGCGGCAATCAGAGCTATGTTCCCGCCGCTGAATTTAAAGAGCTTGATGGCCAGCGCCTATCCGCGAACTCCTCATTCAAGTTTCGCGTGCCGCCACTTTCCAATCGCACCTGGATGGCGCCGGAGGCGGCCATCGTCGACATTCGCTATGAAATCGACTCGTCGAACCCTGTACTTGCCGCTATTGAAGGCATATTAGACGTCCTTGGTTTCCACTCCCGCCAGCATACCGTTCGCTATCTGGTCATTGAAAACTACTGGACGCCTTCTCGTTCAAACTCCCTCAACGAGGCGATTCGCATATTCTGCCGCGACAGCGACACGGTGGCGAAGTCAGGCAGTTGCGACAACTTTTGAATCCCCACGGGTAAAGACAAAAAAGCCCGAACGCAAATTCAGGCTTTTTTATCCCCACTGCCCAACCGCTCAGTGGTGCGTGCGCCCCATGGACGCCGGCTGTGCCAACGCGCGGCGCCAGTCGCCCGGCGTTTGGCCAAACTGGCGTTTGAAGCTGCGGTTGAATGACTGCTGTGAGTCGAAGCCGAGCGAAATCGCCACGCTGACGATAGGCTCGCCGCTGTTGGCCAGGCGCTCCGCCGACACTTTCAGTTTTTGCATGCGGATATACTCCCCCAGCGCGTAGCCGGTCTGGCGTTTGAACATGCGCTGCAGATGCCATTTGGAATAGCCCGCGCGGTCCGCCACGGTGTTGATATCCAGTTTCTCTTCCAGATTGTTGTCGATCCACGCCTTCAAATCGGTAATAAAGCCCGTAGTGTTCATGCTGATGCTCCCATCATTCGGCAGGGTCACCCTCTGCCCGATGCACATACGTTGCAACAGTTTCGCTTTAAATGCAATTTTTATTATTGCATTTACCGGAAAGCCGCCACTATACTCCACCCAATTAATGTAACCGATATTGATACATTAATGTGACACCAATGTGTTTCAAAACCTAACGCTGCGCCGCTGCTGGGCGCAGCCGCCCCCTCGCCGCACGCCGGCGCAGGGGCGAATCCCGGAGAACAGGGCCGGGTATGGGGCCTGACCGCGCTTACTTATCGGAATAAAAATAATGGCAAATCAACCAAACTCATCGTTCAACGCCGGCGGCCGCACGCGCGCCGTCGCTCTGGGCCAGCGGCTCTCCGGGGTGGCGCTGCTGGCCACCCTGCTCGCCGGGTGCGACAACAGCGTCGCGCACAACGCCCCGCCACCGCCGCCGGTGGTCAGCGCCGCCAGCGTGGTGGTCAAGCCCATCAGCCAATGGGATGCCTTCAACGGCCGGGTCGAAGCGGTGCAAAGCGTGCAGCTGCGCCCACGGGTCTCCGGCTACATCGAGCGGGTCAACTACACCGAAGGCGACGAGGTGAAGAAAGGCCAGGTGCTGTTCACCATCGACGATCGCACCTACCGCGCCGCACGCGAACAGGCGCAGGCCGAGCTGGTGCGGGCACGCAACCAGGCCGCCCTGGCGCGCAGCGAATCCTCGCGCACCGAGAAACTGATCGGCACTCAGGCCATCTCTCAGGAAGTTTGGGAGCAGCGCCGGTCGTCCGCCGCGCAGGCGCAAAGCAACGTGCTGGCGGCACAGGCCCAGCTCGACATGGCGCAGCTGAATCTCGACTTTACCCGCGTTACCGCGCCGATTGACGGGCGCGCCAGCCGCGCAATGATCACCGCCGGCAACCTGGTCACCGCCGGCGACAGCGCCAGCGTGCTGACGACGCTGGTGTCGCTTGACAAGGTCTACGTCTATTTCGACGTGGATGAAGCCACCTTCCTGCGCTATCAGCAGCAGGGCCGGCACGACGCTCGCCTGCCGGTGAAGGTCGGCCTGGTGGGCGAAGACGGCACCCCGCATCAGGGGCTGGTGGATTTCACCGATAACCAGCTGAACGCCGGGACCGGCACCATCCGCATGCGCGCCCTGCTCGACAACCGCGAGCGCCGCTTCACGCCGGGGCTGTTCGCCCGGGTACAGATGCCCGGCAGCGCCGAGTTCAACGCCATGCTGATCGACGATAAAGCGGTGATGACCGACCAGAACCGCAAGTTCGTTTACATCGTCGATAAAGACGGCAAGGCGCAGCGCCGCGACATCGACGTGGGCCGCATGGCCGAAGGATTGCGCATCGTGCAGAAAGGGTTGGCGAACGGCGATCGGGTGATCGTCGACGGCATGCAGAAAGTGTTTATGCCGGGCATGCCGGTCGACGCGAAAGCCGTCGCCATGACCTCCACCGCTTCCGCACTCAATTAAGCTCCCAGCCGAGACTTCTGACCCATGGACTTTTCCCGTTTTTTCATCGACCGGCCGATCTTTGCCGCGGTGCTGTCGATCCTGATTTTTGTCGCCGGAGCGATCGCCATCCCGCTGCTGCCGATCAGCGAGTACCCGGACGTGGTGCCGCCCAGCGTGCAGGTGCGCGCCGAATACCCGGGCGCCAACCCGAAAGAGATCGCTGAAACGGTGGCCACGCCGCTGGAAGAAGCGATCAACGGCGTCGAAAACATGATGTACATGAAATCGGTCGCCGGTTCCGACGGCGTGCTGGTGACCACCGTCACCTTCCGCCCCGGCACCGATCCCGATCAGGCACAGGTGCAGGTGCAAAACCGCGTGGCGCAGGCCGAAGCGCGCCTGCCGGAAGACGTGCGCCGCCAGGGCATCACCACCCAGAAGCAGTCTCCGGCGCTGACGCTGGTGGTGCATCTGGTGTCGCCTTCCGGCAAGTACGATTCGCTGTACCTGCGTAACTACGCCACCCTGAAGGTCAAGGATGAGCTCGCCCGTCTGCCGGGCGTCGGCCAGGTGCAGATCTTCGGCGCCGGTGAGTACGCGATGCGCATTTGGCTCGATCCGAACAAGGTCGCCGCGCGTGGCCTGACCGCCTCCGACGTGGTGAGCGCCATGCAGGAACAAAACGTGCAGGTCTCCGCCGGCCAGCTCGGCGCGGAGCCGATGCCGACGCGCAGCGACTATCTGCTGTCGATCAACGCCCAGGGCCGCCTGCAAACCGAAGAAGAGTTCGGCAACATCATCCTCAAGAGCGGCGACAACGGCGAGATCGTACGGTTGCGCGACGTGGCGCGCATCGAAATGGGCTCCGGCAGCTACGCGCTGCGCGCCCAGCTCAATAACAAGGATGCGGTCGGTATCGGTATCTTCCAGTCGCCGGGCGCCAACGCCATCGAGCTGTCTGACGCGGTGCGCGGCAAGATGGCCGAGCTGGCGACCCGCTTCCCGGACGGCATGAGTTGGAAATCGCCTTACGATCCGACGGTGTTCGTGCGCGATTCGATCCGCGCGGTGGTGGATACCCTGCTGGAAGCGGTGATCCTGGTGGTGCTGGTGGTCATTCTGTTCCTGCAGACCTGGCGCGCCTCGATCATTCCGCTGCTGGCGGTCCCGATCTCCGTGGTCGGCACCTTTGCCGCGCTGTATATGCTGGGCTTTTCGCTCAATACCCTCAGCCTGTTCGGGCTGGTGCTGGCGATCGGCATCGTGGTGGATGACGCTATCGTGGTGGTGGAAAACGTCGAGCGTAATATCGAAGAGGGGCTGTCGCCGCTGGCGGCGGCGCACCAGGCGATGCGCGAGGTCTCCGGCCCGATCATCGCCATCGCCGTGGTGCTGTGTGCGGTGTTCGTGCCGATGGCGTTCCTCTCCGGCGTTACTGGCCAGTTCTACAAGCAGTTCGCCGTCACCATCGCCATCTCGACGGTGATCTCCGCCATCAACTCGCTGACCCTGTCGCCGGCGCTGGCGGCGCGCTTGCTTAAACCGCACGGCGCGCCGAAAGATCTGCCGTCACGCCTGATTGACCGGCTGTTCGGCTGGCTGTTCCGGCCGTTCAACCGCTTCTTCGCCAGCGGCTCGCAACGCTATCAGCGCGGCGTCTCCCGCGTGCTGGGCCGGCGCGGCGCGGTGTTCGTCGTCTATCTGCTGCTGCTGGCCGCCGCCGGCGTGATGTTCAAGACCGTACCCGGCGGCTTTATCCCGACGCAGGACAAGCTGTACCTGATCGGCGGCGTTAAGATGCCAGAAGGCGCCTCGCTGGAGCGCACCGATGCAGTGATCCGCAAGATGAGCGCCATCGGCCTGAGCGTGGACGGCGTCACCGATGCGGTGGCCTTCCCCGGCCTGAATGCGCTGCAGTTCACCAATACGCCGAATACCGGCACGGTGTTCTTCGCGCTGGAGTCGTTGAGCACCCGTACCCGCACCGCGGCGCAGATCAACGCCGAGATCAACGCGCGCATTTCACAGATTCAGGAAGGCTTCGCCTTCTCAATCATGCCGCCGCCGATCCTCGGCATCGGCCAGGGTTCCGGCTATTCGCTGTATGTGCAAGATCGCGGCGGGCTGGGTTACGGCGCGCTGCAGACGGCGATCAACACCATGTCCGGCGCCATTATGCAAACGCCGGGCATGGGGTTCCCAATCTCCTCGTATCAGGCCAACGTGCCGCAGCTGGACGCCAAAATCGATCGCGACAAGGCCAAGGCGCAAGGGGTACCGCTTAATGCGCTGTTCAGCACGCTGCAGACCTACCTCGGTTCGTCTTACATCAACGACTTCAACCGCTACGGCCGCACCTGGAAGGTGATGGCGCAGGCCGACGGCCAGTTCCGCGACAGCGTGGAAGACATCGCCAACCTGCGTACCCGCAACGACAAAGGCGAAATGGTGCCGATCGGCAGCATGGTCAGCATCGGCACCACCTACGGCCCGGATCCGGTGATCCGTTATAACGGTTTCCCGGCGGCGGACCTGATCGGCGACGCCGATCCGCGCGTGCTCTCCTCTACCCAGGCGATGAGTGCGCTGACGCAGATGGCCGATAAGCTGTTGCCGAACGGCATGAACATCCAGTGGACCGATCTGAGTTATCAGCAATCGACCCAGGGCAACGCCGCGCTGGTGGTATTCCCGGTGGCGGTGCTACTGGCGTTCCTCGCGCTGGCGGCGCTGTATGAGAGCTGGACGCTGCCGCTGGCGGTGATCCTGATCGTGCCAATGACTATGCTGTCGGCGCTGTTCGGCGTGTGGTTGACCGGCGGCGACAACAACGTGTTCGTGCAGGTCGGGCTGGTCGTTCTGATGGGGCTGGCCTGCAAGAACGCCATTTTGATCGTCGAGTTCGCCCGCGAGCTGGAAATGCAGGGCAAAGGCATCGTCGAGGCGGCGCTGGAAGCCTGTCGCCTGCGGTTGCGCCCGATCGTGATGACCTCTATCGCCTTCATCGCCGGCACCATCCCGCTGATCCTCGGCCACGGCGCCGGCGCCGAAGTACGCGGCGTCACCGGCATCACGGTGTTCTCCGGCATGCTGGGGGTCACGCTGTTCGGGCTGTTCCTGACGCCGGTGTTCTATGTCACCCTGCGCCGCCTGGTGGCGCGCAAGGCACAGCCGCAAACGGCGTAATCACCGTCTTAACATGCAAAAAGGTCGGGCATTGCCCGACCTTTTTTATGCATGCGAACCGCGATTATTTATCGGCGGCTTCGGCCTCTTGCTCGGCGGCGTATTCCACGCAGGCGCGCTTGTCGCCCCGCTCCAGTTCGGCCAGCGAATCGGCCACGGTGTGGCGGGCCAGCACCGCAAGCGAGGCCTGCTCGGCCTCGTTCACCACCGATTTGAAATACCAGCAGGCGTTGGCGCTCACCAGGCAGCGGGCCGGCACTTCAGGGCGGGAAGCCCAGATGCGCTTGTCGTCGATCACCGCCAGATAGATGTCCCGCAGGGTGATTTCTTCCGCCGGGCGGCCGAGATGGATAGAGCCGTTTCGGCCCAGGGTGGAAACGATGATGCCGTCTTTGGTCAGCGGGACCATCAGTTTGCGGATAAAGCTGGGGTTGGCTTCCAGAGCGGCGGCGAGGGTGGCGCTCGTCGAACGCATGCCCTGCTTCTCAGCTACGGCGACGCTAAGGACCATTTGCAACGCTGTCGGAAAGCGAAAATCTAACATGTCGTTATCTCTGCGAGACGAAATACTCGGGTTTTACCGGTGCGGCGATTGGCGCCGAACACACCGCTTAATTGCACAATAATATAACAAACGCGGGGGCTTTTTTGAAGTTTTGCCCAGTGATATCGCACGCAGACATTAGAACGATCGCAAATTTTTGGGCAGGCAGAAAACAGAAACCCGCGTCAATGTTAACGCCGCTCGCTTAACCGGGTTAAACGATCAGAACTAACACTGCCCGCGGGCTTAATTCGAATGTGGCGATCAGGCTCTGTTCAGCACCAGCTGGCCGTTTTTATCCAACGGGATTTGCGTGCCCGGATCGTGATCCATACGGATCTTGCCCTGCTGATTACCGATCTTGTAGGTCACGTCATAACCCAGCATTTTCTGGGACTTGTCGTAGACCGTTTTGCAACGCTGCTGAACGCTGGTGCTGACGTCGTTGTTTTGCATCGCCCCTTGCACCTGGTTGCCGGCATAGCCGCCGCCCAGCGCGCCGACCACGGTCGCCACGTCGCGCCCGCGACCGCCGCCGAACTGGTGGCCGATCACGCCGCCCGCCACTGCGCCCAGCACAGAGCCGGCGATGCGGTTTTCATCCTGTACCGGCGCACGGTGCGTAACGGTGACGTTGCGGCATTCCTGACGCGGCGTTTTGATGGTTTCTTTAATCGGCGTTGCGGCGAGCACCTGCGCGTACTGCGGACCGGCAGAAAAGACGTCCAGGCTGGCTACCGCGGCAATCCCCAGAGCGGCAGCGATACCAATCCCAACACCGGCTAACATTGACTTGTTCACAGGAAACCTCCTGAAAGTGTTACCACGCATTTTGTCCGGGGTCTGTGACCGGCTGCACCGCGCTTATTATTTTGCGCATGGGCGGCTTGCGGTATCCCGGTTTACGGCGTGCGCGACGCGCCGTCTGTAAACGAGGTAAAGTCTGCACAATGATTTGAGGGCCCGCAATAAGACAAGGGGACCAAAAATGCGGGATAACGGCCGTTTCGCCGCTGTTTAGGAGGAATCTTAAGAATTTTACCCATACTAACGACAGCTTATGCTGAAGAATCAAACAACCGCCGCCGTTCGCCTCGCGCCGCCATAAAAAAACCCGCGCGGGCGAACCGGCGCGGGTTGGTCGACGAAGGCAGGATCAGTGCATTTTCAGACGCGGGCGGATCACCCGGTTGATGCCGCCTACCAGCATCATCAGGCCGGTTTTGATGTAGCCGTGCAGCGCCACCTGGTGCATGCGGTACAGCGAGATGTAAACGAAGCGCGCGATGCGCCCTTCCACCATCATCGAGCCGCGCATCAGGTTGCCCATCAGGCTGCCGACGGTGCTGAAGCGCGACAGCGACACCAGCGAGCCGTGGTCTTTATACACGTATGGCTTCAGCGTCTGGCCGTTCATCAGCGCCAGAATATTGGTGGCGCAGCGCGAGGCCATCTGGTGCGCCGACTGAGCGCGCGGCGGCACAAAACCGCCGCCCTCTTTCGGGCAGGAGGCGCAGTCGCCGATGGCGAAGATGTTCGGATCGCGCGTGGTCTGCAGCGTCGGCTCCACCACCAGCTGGTTGATGCGGTTGGTTTCCAAGCCGCCGATGTCTTTCATGAAGTCCGGCGCCTTGATGCCGGCCGCCCATACCATCAGATCGGCATCGATGAACTCGCCACCTTTGGTGTTCAGGCCTTTGGCATCGGCGCTGGTCACCATGGTGTTGGTCAGCACGCGCACGCCCAGTTTGATCAGCTCCTGGTGCGCCGCAGCGGAAATGCGCGGCGGCAGCGCCGGCAGAATGCGCTCGCCGGCTTCCACCAGCGTCACGTTCAATGCGCTGTTGTCCAGGCCTTCGAAACCGTAGCTGTGCAGCTGCTTCACCGCGTTGTGCAGTTCGGCGGACAGCTCAACGCCGGTGGCGCCGCCGCCGACGATGGCGATGTTGACCCGCTCTTTTTGCCCCGGCTGCGCCGAGAACTTCAGGAACAGGTTGAGCATTTCGTTGTGGAAGCGGCGCGCCTGATGCGGGTTATCCAGGAAGATGCAGTGCTCTTTCACGCCCGGCGTACCGAAATCGTTCGAGGTGCTGCCCAGCGCCATCACCAGGATGTCGTACGGCAGTTCGCGCGCCGGCACCAGCTCGCCGCCCTGCTCGTCGCAGATCTGCGCCAGCTGCAGCGTTTGCGTCTCGCGGTTGATGTTGGTCAACGACCCCAGTTGGAAGCTGAAATGGTGGTTGCGCGCGTGCGCCAGGTAGCTGAGAGCATCCACGCCGTCATCGAGGGAACCGGTCGCCACTTCGTGCAGCAGCGGTTTCCACAAATGGCTGTGGTTGCGATCCACCAGCGTGATCTCCGCTTTGTTCTTGCGGCCAAGTTTATGGCCCAGGCTGGTCGCCAGCTCCAAGCCACCGGCGCCGCCGCCAACAATAACGATTTTCTTCTTTGGCGTTGTCAAAATAACCCCCTAAATGTGAACCATTTGTTATTCCAGGGTAAATAAATAATATCCTTAGAATACATAGGGTTCGCTTAAAATAAATCGGCTCTCTAAGGCCAGAATAACATGTGAGGTTATTTGGTCATACCAAAATTGACGTACATCAAATTTTTTTGTTAAAGGCTGGACGCGGGGATTTTTTGGGGATTGTGATTCAAATAGTTAGCGCTGAGTCACAGTTTTAAATTTTGCCGATTGCCACGAAAAACTTTACCTTGGCGTACAAAAAAGCCGCACTTTCCGTCGGTACAAAACGGTGGGCGCGGCTCGCGGCGGCGTTATGAAACTGTTAACCCAGCGCCTTGAACGCCTTGATCCGCTGCAGATGGGGTGAGATGTTTTTGAACTTGTGCGTCTGCTGTTCATCCCAGACGATTTCGTAGTAGTGATGCAGCAATTCGGCGCTGCGCCGGTTATCCAGCACCTCGTCGTGCCGCGACAGCACCACCAGACAGCGATCGCGATTTTTCTCGCGGAAATCCTCCACGCACTTGGTGGCGATATCGCGATACTCTTCCGGCCGGTCTATCTTGCCGTGCATGTGCTCTTCCGGGTACAGATTGGGGTTGAACATCGCCTGGCGAATGCCGCACAGGAAGCCGATGCGCTCCGCCCAGAAGCCGCCGAGGCCGACCCCGCAGATCAACGGGTGCGCGTCGCCGCCCTGCTGCACCGCCTTGTCCACCTCTTTCAACAGATGCTGCATGTCGTGACGCGGATGCAGCGTGCTGTAGCTGATAAAGCGCACGTCCGGATCGATAAACTGCAGCTGTAACACCTTTTCATGATTGCCGGGACTGGTGGAATCGAAGCCGTGCAAATAGATAATCATGTGGATCCTCGCAACAAGCCAAGGGCCGCGGGCGCGGCCCTCATCATTTCCGCTCTGCGCCGCGATGCGGCGCCTGGATTCACCCTTGCGAACGCTGCTTGTGCTCCTCCCAGCGTTCGCTCAGCGCGCTGAGCGCCTTGTGCGCCTGCTGCCAGCGCTCGGAGTCGCGCAGTTCCTGACGGGTGAACTGACCGCGATGATATAACCGCTTCACCTTCTCTGCTTTGACCGGGGACAGGTTATCCAGCACGCTGACCGCACCTTCGCGGTGGTTGCACACCAGGATCATGTCGCAACCGGCATCGAGCGCCGCCTGGCCGCGCTCGGCGTAGCTGCCCATAATGGCGGCGCCTTCCATCGACAGATCGTCGGAGAAAATTACGCCGTCGAAGCCCAGCTCCTGACGCAGGATCTGCTGCAGCCAGTAAGGCGAGCCGCTGGCCGGACGCGGGTCCGCTTCAGTATAGATGACGTGGGCCGGCATGACGGCGTCCAACAGCTGGCGGTTGATCAGCTCGCGGAAGATCGCCATGTCGTGCTCACGGATCTGCGCCAGCGGCCGCGGATCGCGCGGGGTTTCCTTGTGCGAATCGGCGCTGACGGCGCCGTGCCCCGGGAAGTGTTTACCGGTGGTTTTCATGCCGGCGCTGTGCATGCCGAGGATAAAGCGTTCCGCCATCGCCAGCGCCTGCTGCGGATCGCTGTGGAACGAACGCTCGCCGATCGCCGCGCTGCCGTGGCCGATGTCCAGCACCGGCGCAAAACTGATGTCGATATCCTGTGCGATCATTTCCGCCGCCATCAGCCAGCCGGCCTCCTGCGCCAGCCGGCCGCCTTCCTGCGCATCGTGCAACGCGGCGAACGACTGCGCCGCCGGCAGGCGGGTGAAGCCCTCGCGGAAGCGCTGTACGCGCCCGCCCTCCTGATCCACCGCCACCACTAGCCGATCGTGCGAGGCGGCGCGGATCTGGCGCACCAGCTCACGCAGCTGCTCCGCATCGTGGAAGTTGCGGGTAAACAGGATCAATCCGCCAACCAGCGGGTGTTTCAAAATTTCGCGTTCTTCTGCATCCAGCTCGTAGCCGGCGACATCTAGCATTACTGGGCCCACGGGCACCTCACTTCATTATTGTTCGTTCAGAATTCGGATGATGATAAACAAAGCCGCCGGCGCACCGCCGCGCCCCAGCGCAAAAATTCGGCGTCGCCGCTCTGCTGCCAGCGCACTTCGAACCATAGCAGCATCAGATAATCGACCCACGGCAGCCAGCGGTGCACCTGCGTCTGCAGCCGGGCGACGTCGTGATAGCCCTGGCGCGCGTAGTGCTGCAAAAAGCGCTGCTGCTGGCCGGCCGACCAACCGTTGCCGCGAAACAGCGCGGCGATATCCAGCGCCACGTCGCCGTCGGCGGCATATTCCCAGTCGATCAGCCGCAGTCCTTCGCCGGTGGCGAGCAGATTGCCCGGATGGATGTCCATGTGCAGCGGCGCCAGGCGCAGCGGCCGTGGCGAGGCGCTGCGTAAAAAATGACGCTGCAGGCGCAGCCAGTCAGGGGTTAAACGCCGCCTATCCAGCTGCTGCCAGTAGCGGCGGAACTGCCGTCGCAGATCCAGTCGGTAACCGCTGAGCGGCCGCCGGTGCAGTTCCGCCGCCATCGCCGCCAGCTCGCCGCGCTGATTCAGCGCCGCAAACTCGGTATCGGTGACGACGTCACCTTCGAGCCATTCAAGGATAAGCCACTGATTATTCTGTGCGAAAACCCGTGGCCCTAGCCCCGGCGCGCAGCGGCGCAAGACCCGCGCTTCCCGCCGGCGGCTCACGCCCAGCGCACGTTTTTCCGCACTGTGCTGCCGCGCCAACAGCGTGATGCCCGCACCGTCGATGCGCCAGCTCTCGCCGGTCAGCCCCTGCACCGGGCTGAAATGACAACCGGCGGTATTCACCGCCGGCAGTCTGGTTTCCATCAATCGTCGCAGCGCGGCCTCAGCGTTTAACGGCGCCATTGCCCGACCAGACGATCTCGCCGGTTTGCACCAGCATCAGCTGCATATCCAACGCCGGCGACTTCACGTCTCCGCTGACGTCGCTGTACAGCACGTACTGCGCGCCGACGATGCGCGCCAGGCCAATCGCCTTGCTGCGCGAACCGAAGCTGTCATCCGCCGACAGGCCCAGCGTTTGTCGGGCGCTGGTCAGCTTCGCTTCCGGCACCACGCTGAAGGTGGAATTCGACGCCAGCGCCTTGTACAGCGCCGCGGTAGCTTTGCCCATCTGCAGCGAACCGTTGGTATTGTTCTTGACGCTGTCCAGCAGCAGCACGCTGCCGGCCGTGACGCCATCGGCCTTCAGCATCTGCCCCACCAGCGGCTGAACGCTGCCCAGCCAGTCAAGCTGCTGGATTTTCGGCGGCTGCGGCACCGGCTCGGTGGTTGGCGGCTGTGGCTGCTCGACCGGCGGCTTCGGTTGATCCGGCTCAACGGTGACCGGCGGCAGCGGCTGATCCGGCTCAGGCGGACGCGACAGACAGCCGCTCAGGGTTAATGCGGCCAGCGCCACTAAGACGTACTTTTTCATGCTTTTTCTCCAAACCTGGCAAGCGCTTACAGGTACAGATACAGACGCGCGCTTTTGGCGTCCAGGTTGCCGTTAATCGAGTAGATTTTGGCGTCCGAGTCGGGCGCCACGACGATCTCGCGCGGTTTCTCGAAGGGGCGAATATCCAGCCCCTGCGCGTCGTACCAATAGAAACGATAATGCACGGTGACCGGCGTCGATTGGCTGTTGTTGAGCACCGAGGTCGCCATCACCCGCCCGGAGGCGTTCGAAATCGAGGGCGTATCGGCCAAAATGCCGGCGGTCAGCACCGAAGGATCCATCACCACCGTTTGGCGTTGATTGACCGCGATGCCGGACGGCGAGCTGCACCCCATCAGCAACGCGGCGGGCAACGCCAACGCCACCAGACCACGCAGAGTTTTTTTACCGCGCATGATTTCCTCGCTTAACGTGACAACAGCGGCCCCAGCGAGCGGCCACCGACCAGGTGCATATGAATATGATAGACCTCCTGACCGGCATGGCGGTTGCAGTTGACGATCAGACGATAGCCGTCTTCGGCAATGCCTTCCTGTTCGGCGATCTTCGCCGCGGCGGTGATCATGCGGCCCAGCGCGGCTTCGTGCTCCACGGTCACATCGTTGACGGTTGGGATCAGCACGTTGGGAACGATCAGCACATGGGTGGGTGCCTGAGGGGAGATGTCACGGAAAGCGGTGACCAGTTCATCCTGATAAACCACATCAGCAGGGATTTCGCGGCGGATAATTTTACTGAAAATCGTTTCTTCGGCCATCTGGCGTTCCTTTTTACACAATTAGCTGTACGCAGTATGAGTGACAAATTCTACTGCTTTCAACCTGATTGCGCACTTTCCGCGTCGAGTGCTGCAGATTCGCGCAGGCCGGCGCCCCGCTTGTGCATCTTTTCACTTTGGTTATTCACTATTGTTGCTTTACTTGCCCCGTGCCGCCGCCAATAGTAACCCCATGATTAACAAAGAGTAGAGGGTGTTATGCCACTGAGGATTTCGGCGCTGTGCGCGCTGTTGCTGAGCGCCGCCGTTCAGGCCGCCCCGGCGGGCGGTATCGATCTGCAGGCTAACCGAGAGCCGATGCGCGCAGAGCCGAACCCGGCCGCTATCGCACTGATTCCGGCGAATTTTCACTTTGCGGTGCCCGGCAAGCTGACGGTGGCGGTGGCGTTCGAGAACTCCCCGCCGCTGGCGCTGTTCGCCGAAGACAATAAAACGCTGATCGGCAGCGATCCGGACATCGCCCGCCTGGTGGCCGACAGCCTCGGACTGACGCTGAATCTGGTGCCCACCTCCTGGGAAGATTGGCCGCTGGGCATCAGCGCCGGCAAATACGATGCGGCGATCTTCAACATCGCCGTCACCAAACAGCGCAAGACCAAATTCGACTTCGCGACCTATCGGGTGGACACGCTGGGCTTTTACGTCAAATCCACCAGCCACATCACCTCGATCAACCGGCCGCAGGACGTCGCCGGGCTGCGGATCATCGTCGGATCCGGCACCAATCAGGAAAACATTCTGCTGGGGTGGGATAAACAGAATCGCGCCACCGGGCTGCCGCCGGTGCAGCCGATCTATGTGACCGACGACGCCGCCACCAACCTGAGCATTCAGTCTGGGCGCGCCGACGCGTTCTTCGGCCCCCACTCCACTGGCGCCTACAAGGCGGCGCTGACCGGCAAGACCAAAATGGTCGGCATCGGCCCCAGCGTGGCCTACGTCGCGGTCACCACCAAAAAAGGCAACGGGTTGGTGAACGCCGTCAACGCCGCCATCAACGGCGTCATCGTCAGCGGCGAATACGCGCAGGTGCTGGAGCGCTGGGGCGAAGGCGACGAAAAGGTCGAGCGCTCCGCCATCAACCCGCCGGGCATCGGCGACTAGCCGCCGATCAGCTGCGGCGCATGCCGACGCATCCACTCGGCCAGCGAGTCCAGCGTCGGCCGCAGCGATTTGCCGAGCGCGGTGACCTGATACTCCACCCGCGGCGGCACTTCGGGAAACACCTGCCGCGTCACCAGGCCGCGCTGCTCAAACAGCCGCAGCTGGCGCGTCAGCTCTTTTTGCGCAATGGGCGCCACCGCCCGCTGCAGTTCGCTGAATCGTACCGGGCTGTCGATCACGATCAGCCGGTACAGGATCGGTATCGCCCACTTGCCCGATACCAGATTGACGAAGTCCACCATCGGGCAAGGTTCGCCCGCCGTCGGCAACGCCGCCAAATTATTTTCCGCCGCTAATGGCGCTTGCGCCGTCATTTCATCCCACCTCGCCCTTTAGTATCCAAAAGGTGCCTACTATGCAAAAGGAACTATAGCGCAAATAATGCCGCAACTGACGCTAAAGAGGAATCGGTTATGTCACGACTGCAAGGCAAATACGCATTGATTACCGGCGGCACCAGCGGCATCGGGCTGGAAACCGCCCGCCAGTTCATCGCCGAGGGCGCGACGGTGGCGATCACCGGGCGCAGCCAAAGCGCCTTGGAAGCGGCGGGCCAGGCATTGGCGGGCAAGGCGCTGTTGCTGCTGAGCGACGCCGGCGATATCCCGCAGCAGCGCGAACTGGTACAGCGGCTGGGGCTAAGGTGGCCGCGGCTGGACGTGCTGTACATCAACGCCGGCGACGTTACGCATCGCCCGCTGCAGGAGTGGGATGAGCAGAGCTATCAGCGGCTGATGGACATCAACCTGAAGGGGCCGTTTTTTCTGATCCAGGCTTTGCTGCCGCTGCTGGCCAACCCGTCTTCGGTGATCCTGTGCGGTTCGGTCAGCGCCCATATCGGCCTGCCGCAGAGCAGCGCCTATGCCGCCAGCAAAGCCGGCTTGCTGTCGCTGGCCAGAACGCTGTCCGGCGAGCTGCACGCGCGCGGCATTCGCGTCAACGGCCTCAGCCCCGGCCCGACCGAAACCCCGGCGTTGGGTAAGCTGGGGTTGGCGGAAGCGGATGAGCAGGCATTGCGCGACGATATCCGCGCGCTGGTGCCGATCGGCCGCATGGGCAGCGCACTGGAGCTAGCCAAAGCGGCGGTGTTTCTGGCGGCGGACGAGTCGGCCTTTATGGTCGGCGCCGAGCTGCAGATGGACGGTGGCGTGGGGAATTTATAATTTAATTTAGCGACGCGGCCGCGCCCCGCGCGGCCCATAAGATCACCCCAGCCCTGGGATCTCGACGCCGAAGGTCTGCAACAGCAGCACCACGTTGAGCAGCACGATCACCACCGTGCCGACCACCGCCGCCAGGCTGGTCCAGCGGCCGTTGGCGAACTCGCCCATGATGTCGCGGCGGCGGGTGAACATCACCAGCGCTATCATCGGCGCCGGCAGCGCCAGGCTCAGCACCACCTGGCTGTAGACCAGCGCGTCGGTGGCGTTGACGCCCATCGCCACCACGATAAACGCCGGCACCATGGTGACCAGGCGGCGCACCCACACCGGAATGCGGAAGCCAACGAAACCCTGCATGATCATTTGCCCGGCCATGGTGCCCACCACCGAGCTGGAAATGCCGGAGGCGATCAGCGAAGCGAGGAAGATGCCGGCGGCCGCCGCACCGAACACCGGCGTCAGCGTATGATAGGCGGTGCCAATTTCGGCCACGTCGCTGTTACCGGCGTGGAAGGCGCTAGAGGCCATGATGACCATCGCGATATTCACCAGCCCGGCGAGCGCCAGCGCGATCACCACCTCAATATTGGAGAAACGCAGCAGCTTACGCCGCTCGCCGTTATCGCTGGCCGGGCTGCGGTGCTGGGTCAGCCCCGAGTGCAGGAAAATAGCGTGCGGCATCACGGTGGCGCCGATAATGCCGACGGCGATGGTCAGCGCCTGCGCGTCCGGCAGCTGCGGCGTCACCATGCCGATCCCGGCCGCCTGCCAGTCTACCGGTACGATGAACATCTCCACCAGGTAACACAGCGCGATGATCCCCACCAGGCCGCCGATCATCAGCTCGACCGGGCGGAAACCTTTTTTTTCCACCATCAACAGCGCATAGGTGATCACCGCCGTCACTCCCATCCCCGCCAACAGCGGCATATGGAACAGCAGCGCCAGCGCAATCGCCCCGCCGAGAAACTCCGCCAGATCGGTGGCCATCGCCGCCACTTCGCTGAGCAACCACATGCCGATCACTACCGGCCGTGAAAACTGGTCGCGGCACATCTCCGCCAGATTGCGGTTGGTGACGATGCCCAGCTTGGCCGACAGCGCCTGGAACAGCATGGCGATCAGGTTGGCCATCACCACCACCCACAGCAGGCTGTAGCCGTATTTCGCCCCGGCCTGAATGTTGGTGGCGAAGTTGCCGGGATCCATATAGGCAATAGAGGCAATCACCGCCGGGCCGGCGAACAGCAACGGCGTAAAGGCGCCGCGCTTGCGTCCGGCAAGGGCGGCGCCAATCGCAATGTTGGTCCGTTCGGTTAACGATGGAGTGGTTGCCGCATCACGCATGAAGTACCCTCAATCTTTCACTGGTTATTTTTCCACCTATCATGCTGACAATGTAGCATCGGCTACACTTTATGCAACAGGCGAAATTCATTGGCTTTGTGTAGAGATATTTCTAACTACCACAATGCGTGGCATCGAATTGATAATGTGTGCTATTTGGACTAACTTAGGGCAACCCTCCCCATATTGCCGGGAGATGCCATTTTTATGCTTACAGGACGCCCCACGCTATGGTTACCCGCGCGCCAGATAACGCCGACCGCCACGCCCAGACCGACATGCCGGACGAGGCCGAGCACGCCCTGCGTTTTAGCCGCGCCCGCGAAGCGCAGTCCAATGCGCTGATCGAAGATTACGTTGAGCTGATCGCCGATTTGCTGCAAAGCACCCGCGAAGCCAGAACCACCGACATCGCGCGCCGCTTCGGCGTGTCTCACCCGACGGCGATCAAAAATATCGCGCGGCTGAAAAGCGCCGGGCTGGTGGAATCGCGCCCTTATCGCGGGGTGTTTTTAACGGAAGAAGGCGAGCAGCTGGCACAGAAGGTGCGCCGCCGTCACCGCATCGTGGTCGATCTGCTGATGTGCGTCGGGGTGCCGAGCGAAACCGCCGAGCTGGACAGCGAAGGGATTGAACACCATATCTCGGACGAAACGCTGGCGGTGTTCGAGCATTACCTGCAAAAGCACGCCAAACCCTGACTCCCGGAGCACCGATGAGCTACGCCGTGCGGCAAATCCATGATCGGCGCCTGGTGGTTTTCGCCGAAGCCGGGCCGCCGTTGAAAGACGAAAACGACGTCAGCCTGTTTATCGCGCCCGCCTTTGAACACGATGCCGGGATGATTGCCCTCCCCGTCAACCGCCTCGACGCCGCCTTCTTCCAACTCAGAAGCGGCGTGGCCGGCGCCGTATTGCAGAAATTCATCAACTACCGCCTGCGCGTGGCGCTGCTGGGCGATATCACTCCCTGGCTGGCACAAAGCAACGCGCTGCAAGATTTTGTGCGTGAAGCCAATCGCGGCGAACAGGTCTGGTTCCTCCCTTCTCTCGCCGAGCTCGAACAGCGGCTTGGCGCCTGACGGCAGGCAGTAAAAATCCGCCTTCATAGAAGGCGGCTTTGACTACGCCCCAGAGGGGCGCTCTAAGTTCGGACTCATAGAGCCC
>NZ_JBZXDO010000029.1:0-53384 GCF_058725505.1 Serratia sp. A07 | reverse complement strand
TGCAATGGGTGCAATCGTTCGCGGATGAGCGGTGCGGGTGTTTCGGGGTTGTGTACCAGGCGAGTAATTTTGAGTTTTTTGGCAGCCATTTCTCACGGTTCTATGAGCTCGACGGAGAGTGGTATCACGAGATCGCCCTCAATGCCATAAAGAGAGGGGGCAAGCGCGGTGAGCACCTTCGGGCCAATATCGACCGGGCAACCGTGCATAGGTTCCAGCAGTTTCGTTACATTCGCTTTTTGAATAAGAAGGCTCGTAAACGGCTCAACACCAAATTATTCACACCGAAGCCTTATCCGAAGCCGGGTAATTTATAATAACGCTTCAAAGTTGTATCAAATGTACTGCGATTGATGGATTTTTGTTCGTATCAAATAATTTGCAAATCTGTATCAAAAGTTTCGCCGCGCAATATTTTACACTAAAACCCCACCTGCTTCACATTTCTCATCCGACCTGCCGCGGTTCGGCGGCAAAACTTCTACTGTTAAAACGTCATTCCTAATAACAACGTCGATTTTTACCTCTGTACGCCAAGGAGTTGTTTCATGAAAAACATCAGGTCAGGACTTATCTGGCTGCTGGTGGCGTTGGTCGGCGCCTTCGCCTTCGCCATGCTGGCGCTCAGCCGCGGCGAACACGTCAACGCCGTCTGGCTGGTGGTCGCCGCCGTCGCCTGCTACAGCATCGCCTACCGCTTCTACAGCCGGTTCATTGCCGATAAGGTCTTTGAACTGGACGACCGCCGTCTGACCCCGGCAGAACGCCACAACGACGGCCTGGACTACGTGCCCACCAACAAATGGGTGCTGTTCGGCCACCACTTCGCCGCCATCGCCGGCGCCGGGCCGCTGGTGGGGCCGATTCTGGCCGCGCAGATGGGCTTCCTGCCGGGAACCATCTGGATCCTGGTCGGCGTTATGCTGGCCGGCGCGGTGCAGGATTTCCTGGTGCTGTTCATCTCCACACGCCGCGACGGACGTTCGCTGGGGGAAATGGCCAAGCAAGAGCTGGGCGCATTCGCCGGGGTGATCACCATGCTCGGCGCGCTGGGGGTGATGATCATCATCCTGTCGGCGCTGGCGCTGGTGGTGGTAAAAGCCTTGGCCGACAGCCCGTGGGGGCTGTTCACCATCGCCGCCACCATCCCGATCGCCCTGTTCATGGGCATCTACATGCGCTTTATCCGGCCGGGCAAGATCGCTGAAATCTCGGTGATCGGCTTCGTGCTGATGCTGCTGGCGATTATTTACGGCGGCAACGTGGCGCAAGATCCTTACTGGGGGCCGTTCTTCACGCTGCACGGCACCACCCTGACCTGGGTGCTGGTGATCTACGGCTTCGTCGCTTCGGTGCTGCCGGTGTGGCTGCTGCTGGCGCCGCGCGACTACCTTTCCACCTTTATGAAAATCGGCGTCATCATCGGCCTGGCCATCGGCATCGTCTTCGCCATGCCGGAGATGAAAATGCCGGCGGTCTCGCGCTTCATCGACGGCAGCGGCCCGGTGTTCGCCGGCGCCCTGTTCCCGTTCCTGTTCATCACCATCGCCTGCGGCGCCATTTCCGGCTTCCACGCGCTGGTCTCCAGCGGCACCACGCCCAAGCTGGTGGAACGCGAAAGCCACATTCGCTTTATCGGTTACGGCGCCATGCTGATGGAGTCTTTCGTCGCCATCATGGCGTTGATCTGCGCCTCGGTGCTGGATCCGGGCGTTTACTTCGCCATGAACTCACCGGCGGCGCTGATCGGCACCACGGTGGAAAATGCTTCGCAGGTCATTAACAGCTGGGGCTTTATCGTCACGCCGGAAACGCTGGCGCTGATCGCCAAAGAGGTAGGTGAGAACTCCATCCTGTCGCGCGCCGGCGGTGCCCCAACCTTCGCCGTGGGCATGGCGCACATCATCAGCGAGGTGTTCAACAGCCGGGCGATGATGGCCTTCTGGTACCACTTCGCCATTCTGTTCGAAGCGCTGTTCATCCTGACCGCCGTCGACGCCGGTACCCGCGCCTGCCGCTTTATGGTGCAGGATCTGGTGGGCGTGGCGGTGCCGCAGCTGGCCAACAACCGTTCCTGGTTCGGCAATCTGGCGGGCACCACGGTGGCGGTAGCCGGCTGGGGCTTCTTCGTGTATCAAGGCGTGGTCGATCCGCTCGGCGGCATCAATACCCTGTGGCCGCTGTTCGGCATCGGCAACCAGATGCTGGCATCGATGGCGCTGATCCTCGGCACCGTGGTGCTGTTCAAGATGAAAAAACAGCGTTACGCCTGGGTTACCATCCTGCCGACCGCCTGGCTGTTCGTGACCTCCATGACCGCCGGCTGGCAGAAAATCTTCCACGAGAAACCGAGCATCGGTTTCCTGGCGCAGGCGAAGAAATTCTCCACCGGCATTGAGCAAGGCACGATCATTGCGCCGGCCAAATCGCTGAAAGACATGGAGACCATCGTGTTCAGCAACCAAATCAACGCCGCGCTGTGCGGGTTCTTTATGCTGGTGGCGGTAACCATGCTGATCGCCGCCTTCTTCGCGATCCGCCGGGCGCTGCGTGCCGAACAGCCGACGGCGCATGAGGTGAGCGCCGCGCTTAGGGAAGAAACCGGCCGCAGCTAAGCGTTTCAGTCATCCAGCAAGGGCGCCGCGGCGCCCTTTTTACTGGCCAGGCTTTAACCCAGCAGCGTGGAGCCGAAAGCCCCCTGCCAATCCTGCTCGAACTTCTCGACCGCGGCCTGCACCGCTGGCGCGCTGAGGAACTGCTCCGCCACATCCACCGGCAGCGTGATGGCCTGGCAGCCCGCCAGCAGGCATTCCAGCGCCTGGCGCGGCGTTTTAAAGCTGGCGGCCAGCACCTGCGCCGACGGCGCGTGCAGGCTCAGCAGCTGCTGCAGCTCGTGCACCATTTCGATACCGTCGCCGCCCTGCGCATCTAGCCGATTGACGTAAGGCGCCACATATTCCGCCCCGGCCAAGGCCGCCAGCAGCCCCTGCCCGGCGCCGTATACCGCCGTGCCCAGCGTCGGAATGGACATCGTTTTAAGCTTCTTGATCGCAGCCAGCCCCTCGGCGGTTGCCGGGATCTTCACCACCAGCCCCGGTACGCGCTGGCTGAGCAGCGCCGCCTCCGCCACCATGCGCTCGGCATCGGCCGCCATCACCTGCGCGAACAGCTTGCCGGTGCCGCCGAGGGCGTCGCGCAGCGCAGGCAGCACTTCCCAGATCGGCTTGCCTTCCTTCGCCACGATGCTCGGGTTGGTGGTGACGCCGTGCAGCGGCAGAATGCGCGCCAGGCGTTTTACCGCAGTCACATCGGCGGTATCGAGATAAAGCTCCATCACGGACTCCTGTGTCATGTTCTGTGGGCGGATTCAAACTCTGATCATCATAGGGCAAAAACCCTGTCAACTTTTGACCAAAATCAATTCAACTTTCATTCGAAACATCTTTAATGGCGAAAGATTCAGCAACACCAAACGGGTGACTCATGTTCTTCAATCTGCAGCGCTACTCGACCCATGATGGCCCTGGCATCCGCAGCGTGGTCTTTTTAAAAGGGTGCCCGCTGAGCTGCCGCTGGTGTCAGAACCCGGAAAGCCGCTCGCGCCACGCGGATCTGCTGTTTGACGAGCGCCTGTGCCTGAGCGGCTGTACGCTGTGCACCGAGCGCTGCCCGCAAGGCCTGCGGCGTGACGAGGGAGCATTGACGCTGCGGCGCGACGTCATCAGCAAAGACGACTATGCGGCGCTGGCCGCCGCCTGCCCGACCGGCGCGCTCAGCCTGTGCGGCAGCGCGGTCAACCCCGACGATATCATGGCCGAGGTGATGCGGGATAAGCCTTTCTACCTGCGCAGCGGCGGCGGTTTAACGCTGTCCGGCGGCGAACCCTTTATGCAGCCGGAAATCGCGGCGGAGCTGCTGCGGCGCGGCCGCGAAGCCGGCATCCACACCGCCGTCGAATCCTGTCTGCACGTTCCCTGGCGCTACATCGCCCCTTCGTTGCCCTGGCTGGATCTGCTGTTGGCCGATCTCAAACACACCGATGAAGCGCGCTTCAAAACCTGGACCGGCGGCTCCGCCCGTCGGGTGATGAACAATTTTCGCCGGCTGGCGGCGCACGGCGTGCCAATGACCGTGTGCGTGCCGCTGATCCCCGATTTCAACGCCGATCGCCACTCTGTCCGCACGATTGTCGACTTCGCCGCCGACGAGATCGGCGTATCGGAGATCCATTTTCTGCCGTACCACACGCTGGGCATCAACAAGTATCACCTGCTCGGCGAGCCCTACCGCGCCGCCCGCACGCCGCTGGACGCGCCCGATCTGCTGGCCTTCGCCGAAGCGTACGCCGGCGCCAAAGGCCTGACCGCCATTTTGCGAGGATAACGCCATGACCACATTGGATTTGACCACCCTCAGCGCCCGTATTCAGGCGCATAAGAACGCGCTGATCCACATCGTCAAACCGCCGGTGTGCACCGAACGCGCGCAGCACTATACCGAAGCCTATCAACAGCATCAGGATCGGCCGCTGCCGGTGCGCCGTGCGCTGGCGCTGGCCAACCACCTGGCGAAGCGCAGTATCTGGATCGCCAACGACGAGCTGATCATCGGCAACCAGGCCAGTGAGCTGCGCGCCGCGCCGATCTTCCCCGAATACACCGTCGGCTGGATAGAAAACGAGATCGACCAGTTGGCCGACCGGCCGGGCGCCGGCTTCTCGGTCAGCGAAGAGAACAAGGCGATTTTGCACCGTCTTTGCCCCTGGTGGCGCGGCCAAACGGTGCAGGATCGCTGCTACGGCATGTTTACCGACGAACAGAAGGCGCTGCTGGCCACCGGCATCATCAAGGCCGAGGGCAACATGACCTCCGGCGACGCCCATCTGGCGGTCAACTTCCCGCTGCTGCTGGCGCTAGGCCTCGACGGCCTGCGTGAAAAGGTGAACGCGCGCCGCAGCCGCCTGCACCTGACCGAGTGGGAAGATCTGCACAAAGCGCAGTTTCTCAACGCCATCGACATCGTACTGGCGGCGCTGAGCGAGCACATCCTGCGCTTCGCCCGCCTGGCGCGCGACATGGCGCAACGCGAAACCCGCGACTGGCGGCGCACCGAGCTGCTGGCTATCGCAGACAACTGCGATCTGATCGCCCATCGCCCGCCGCGGACCTTCTGGCAGGCGCTGCAGCTGTGCTATTTCATCCAGCTGACGTTGCAGATCGAATCCAACGGCCATTCGGTTTCCTTTGGTCGCCTCGACCAATATCTCTATCCCTGGTATCGGCGCGACGTCGAGCTGGAGCAAAACCTGGCGCGGGAAGACGCCATCGAGCTGCTGCACAGCTGCTGGCTGAAGCTGCTGGAGGTCAACAAGATCCGCTCCGGCTCGCACTCCAAGGCCTCCGCCGGCAGCCCGCTGTACCAGAACGTCACCATCGGCGGCCAAAAACTGATCGACGGCCGGCCGTGCGACGCGGTCAACCCGCTGTCCTACGCCATTCTCGAATCCTGCGGCCGCCTGCGCTCCACCCAACCCAACCTCAGCGTGCGTTACCACGCCGGAATGAGCGCCGATTTCCTCGACGCCTGCGTGCAGGTGATCCGCTGCGGCTTTGGTATGCCGGCGTTCAACAACGACGAAATCGTCATTCCCGAGTTCATCAAACTGGGGGTTGAGCCGCAGGATGCCTACGACTATGCCGCCATCGGCTGCATCGAGACCGCCGTCGGCGGCAAATGGGGCTATCGCTGCACCGGCATGAGCTTCATCAACTTCGCCCGCGTGCTGCTGGCGGCGCTGGAACAGGGCCGCGACGCCACCTCCGGGCAGATTTTCCTGCCGCAGGAGCAGGCGCTGTCCAAAGGGAACTTCGCCGATTTCGAGCAGGTGATGGCGGCATGGGATCGGCAAATCCGTTACTACACGCGCAAGTCAATTGAGATCGAATGCGTGGTGGACAGCGTGCTGGAGGAGAACGCCCACGATATCCTCTGTTCCGCGCTGGTGGATGACTGCATCGAACGCGGCAAAAGCATCAAGCAAGGCGGCGCCAAGTACGACTGGGTTTCTGGCCTGCAGGTCGGCATCGCCAACCTCGGCAACAGCCTGGCGGCGGTGCGCAAACTGGTGTTCGAGCAAGAGACAATCGGCCAGCAGCAGTTGGCGGCGGCGCTGGCCGACGACTTCGCCGGGTTGGATGGCGAACAGCTGCGCCAGCGGCTGCTCAACGCCGCGCCCAAATACGGCAACGACGTGGACGACGTCGATCGGCTGCTGGTGCGCGCCTACCAAACCTACATCGAGGAACTGAAGCAGTATCGCAACACCCGCTTCGGCCGCGGGCCGATCGGCGGCGGCTACTACGCCGGTACGTCGTCTATCTCAGCCAACGTGCCCTTCGGCGCCGCCACCCTGGCGACCCCGGATGGCCGTAAGGCGCACCAGCCGCTGGCGGAAGGCGCCAGCCCGGCGTCCGGCACCGACCACCTGGGGCCGACGGCGGTGTTCAATTCGCTCGCCAAGCTACCGACCGGAGCGATCCTCGGCGGCGTGTTGCTCAACCAAAAGCTGAACCCGACGACGCTGGACAACCCACGCGATCGGGAAAAGCTGATGCTGATGTTGCGCACCTTCTTCGAGAGCTATCGCGGCTGGCATGTGCAGTACAACATCGTGTCGCGCGAAACGCTGCTGGCAGCGAAGCAACACCCTGACCAATATCGTGATTTAGTGGTTCGCGTAGCTGGCTATTCCGCCTTCTTTACCGCATTATCCCCTGAGGCGCAGGATGATATTATTGCGCGCACAGAACATACTCTTTAAACCTTTGACTCTTAGCGGCCGCACCTTGGCGGCCGCATCATCAGGCCGATATGAATTTACGACAACAGACCATATTGCAGTTGGTTAACGATCGCCGGCGAATCAGCGTCAATGAGCTGGCGCGCGCCTCGGGCGTCTCGGAAGTCACCATCCGGCAAGATCTCAACCTGCTGGAAAAGCGCAGCTACCTGAAGCGGGTACATGGCTCCGCCGTGGCGCTGGAGAGCGACGACGTCGACGCCCGCATGATGTCCAACTTCACTCTCAAGCAGCGGCTGGCGCAGTACGCCGCCGCGCAGGTCAACGACGGCGAGACGATCTTCATCGAGAGCGGCAGCGCCAACGCCCTGCTGGCGCGCTACATCGCCGAACGCAAGCGCATTACGCTGATCACCGTCAGCCATTACATCGCCAACCTGCTGAAAGAAACCGACTGCGACGTGATTGTGCTGGGCGGCATGTACCAGAAGAAAAGCGAGACCGTGGTCGGCCCACTCACGCGGCTGTGCATTCAGCAGGTGCATTTCAACAAGGCGTTTATCGGCATTGACGGCTTTCAGGCCGAAACCGGCTTTACCGGCCGCGACATGATGCGCGCCGACGTGGTCAGCGCAGTGCTGGCCAAGGGCGTGGAGAATATCGTGCTAACGGACTCCAGCAAATTCGGCCAGATCCAGCCCAACCCGCTGGCGCAGCCGGGCCAGATCAGCCGGGTGATCACCGATTCGCGTTTGGCGCTCGAGTATCAGCATCAGCTGAAACGCCAGGGCATACAGGTGGAGTTGGTCAACGACTAACGCGGGCCGCCATCGTACCAAGCGCGCCGCGCGGGCCACGCCGCGCGCCTTTCCCCCTGCGCAGCGGGATTTTAAGACTATTTACCTGTTTATCCTTCCCGAGAAACCTATACTCAGTTTCGGCAACTTTTGGGCCGTAACTTGCTAATTATTCGGCTTTTAACAAAAAATGCCATTTTTTATATCGATACTGTATGGGAACCAACGGCAGGCCTGATTTATGGTTAGCGCCTATACTTATAGGGCACTTCCATATAGCCAATGCTAAGGAGAAGTCATTATGATGATTATCAATAAACGTTTCGCCACCGCCGCTCTGGCACTGACTCTGGCGTTTTCACTCAGCGCCTGTTCCAACATGTCCAAACGCGATCGCAAC
This sequence comes from Serratia sp. A07, assembly GCF_058725505.1. Taxonomy (NCBI): domain Bacteria; kingdom Pseudomonadati; phylum Pseudomonadota; class Gammaproteobacteria; order Enterobacterales; family Yersiniaceae; genus Serratia; species Serratia sp. A07. The sequence goes on along the minus strand of NZ_JBZXDO010000029.1, from coordinate 45,388 downwards.
ACCGCTATCGGTGCCGGTGCCGGCGCAGTCGGCGGCGCAGTGCTGACAGACGGCAGCGCGTTGGGCACGCTGGGTGGGGCTGCGGTGGGGGGCATTATCGGTCACCAGGTTGGCAAATAACCTGACCGAGCGCCCTCGGCCGACAGGCTGGCAAAAGCGCCTCGGCGCTTTGACGTATTATCCAGAATAACGATGATTTCAGGTCTGTTTTACTTTAAGTCTATGGGTCTTTTGCCGTTAACGGGCTAACCCCCGGCAGCAACAACCTCAAGCCATGCCGCGGCATTGCACCGCGGCATGGCGATTCAGCTCAACCGCCCGCCAGCTTGACCTTCATGCCTTTGGCTTCCAGCAGCTGCTTGAGCAGATCGCGTTTATCACCCTGGATTTCGATGATCCCGTCTTTCACCGAACCGCCGCAGCCACATTTCTTCTTCAGCTCGGCCGCCAGTTTGTCGAGCGCAGCATCATCCAGATCGATACCGGCGATCAGGCACACGCCCTTCCCCTTGCGGCCGCTGGTTTGACGCTGGATGCGCACGATGCCGTCACCCTTGGCGCGTTGCGGTTTAACCTCTTCCTGCTTGATACGGCCGGTGTCCGTGGAATACACCAGGCGGCTGTTATCGTCATTCATCGGCAGTTCCTCAGGCCAAAGAGGCGCGGATCGCGCGCAGCGTCGCGGCCGGATCGGCAGATTGGGTGATCGGACGCCCAATCACCATGTAGTCCACGCCGGCGGCCTGTGCCTGCACCGGCGTCATGATACGGCGCTGATCGCCCGCCGCGCTGCCTTCAGGGCGGATCCCCGGCGTAACCAGCTGGAATGCCTGCCCGCAGGCCGCCTTCAGCCGCTGCGCTTCGTGTGCCGAACACACCACGCCGTCCAGCCCACAGTCGCGGGTCAGGCGCGCCAGGCGCTCGGCGTGTTCCGCCGGGCTGGCCTCGATGCCGATGCCGCGCAGGTCTTCCTCTTCCATGCTGGTGAGCACCGTCACGGCGATCAGCAGCGGCGCATCCGCCCCGAATGACGCCAGCGCTTCTTTAGCGGCGGTCATCATGCGCGCGCCGCCGCTGGCGTGGACGTTGACCATCCAAACGCCCAGCTCGGCCGCCGCCGCGACCGCATGCGCGGTGGTATTGGGAATATCGTGGAATTTCAGGTCGAGAAACACGTCGAAGCCACGCCCATGCAGATCGCGCACCAGCTGCGGCCCAAACAGCGTGAACATTTCTTTGCCCACTTTCAGCCGGCAGTCTTGCGGATCGATACGGTCGGCAAACGCCAGCGCAGCGTTCTTATCGGCGTAATCTAGCGCCACAACGATTGGAGATGATTTTAAGTCATTGTTATTAGCTTTATTTTCAGACTTCATTTCTTCTACCTTCTCTAAAATAGACATAATCAGGGACTCACCCGCGAAACTGACCGCCGCATTCTACATGCCGAGGGCCAGAAATCCCAGCCGCAGCGCGCACCGGCGCTCTGTCATGTTACTTCTCACCTTTGTCATGGCGCGTCAACGAAAGCGCGTCAGCAATAAACCACGCAGCGTAAAACGCCGTAAAGATGCGTAAATTGTTAATCAGATATTTTGAATCACTTACTCAGCATTATCAGATTTTCAATTGGCACAGATGCTTTATTATTCACCACATCGGAAGCGAACGGCTTCCTTCCTTAATAAACAGACTGGAGTCACCTATGAAAACCATCAAAAATTTTGCGGCCGCTGCCGCTATCGCACTGACCTCTTTCGCCACCTTCGCGGCTGAACCGATCAGCAGCCAGCAGGCCGATAGCCTGACTGCCACCGGCGTCGTTTCCGCAGGTCACGCGACCACCCTCAGCAGCCTGGAGAAAAAGCTGGCCGCTAAAGCGGATGCCCAGGGCGCCAGCAGCTACCGCATCATCTCCGCCGGTGGTAACAACATGCTGAGCGGCACCGCGATCATCTACAAATAATGTTTCCGGTACAGGGCCCGCTCACTCGGGCCCTGCCTCTGTTTCTCGCCTAAAAAACCCGCGTTTGCCCCGCCCTCATTTGTTACATAAATATTAAATTTTTATTACACACTAGACACCCGATCGCCAGTGGCTTAGCTTGAAGGCATCTTCCTGCAGAAAGGCTTTCAAAATGAGCGAGATATCGACACTTACCATTAAAATTCCTCTGGAACTCAAGGAAAAAATCCGCGCCGCCGCCGCTGAAAACGAATTTTCGCTGAGCGTGGAAGTATGCCAGCGCCTGGAAAGCAGCTTCAGCGCGCCCGCCGCCAAGGCAGAAAAACCGGCCAAAAAGGCGGATGAGCTGCACCACGGCGAGATAGACAACCAAAGCACCGAAGAAGAAATTGAACAGCCTCTGAGCCAGAAAGAGCTGAAGAAACTCCGCCAGCTGTTGAAAACCGGCGCCAAAGGCGGCAAGAAAAGGTAAACGACGAACAGACAAACATAAAAAAACGGGGCGATAAATCGCCCCGTTTTATTTTGTCGAGCCGCGGCGTTATTGCCCATCCAGGCCGCGGATCGGTTTAACCGATGACCAGGCGCGGCACGACGGGCAATGCCAATAGAGCGAGTGCGCGGTGAAGCCGCATTTGTGGCAGCGGTAACGCGGTTTGGTGCGAATTTGCTCGCCGACCATATCGCGCAACAGCAGCAGGCTCTCTTTCGCCCGGCCGTCTTCGGCGTCCGCCAGGTGATAATCCATCAGCCGGTAAAATACCCGCATGGTCGGATGGCGTTGCAGCTGGCGGTTGATATACACCTGCACCACGTCGCGCCCTTCGTGCTGCTCGATGATCTCGGCCAGCATCAGATCGGCGGTGGCACCGGTGTTCTCTTCTACGCAGCGCTTCAGGAATTCAGCCCAGTTGTGCTGTTGTTCCGGCAGATGGGTGTAGCATTCCTGCAGCATCGGCAGCGTTTCGCTGACCAACTCTTTATCCTGACTCAGTACGCGTTGCAGCGACTCGGCGGCTTTGGCGTAGTCGTTTTGCGCCATATAGATGCGGCCGAACATGATGGACACGCGCGCACACTGTTTATCGGCTGCGTCCGCACGCTTGAGCAGGCTCATCGCCCGATCGAGATCGTCGCTGCCCATCGCCTGCAGCGCCAGTTCACAATAGAAGTGTGCGATCTCGACGCGTTGTTTCTCTTTACCCAGCTTGACCAACTTTTCCGCCACGTCGATCGCTTTTTGCCAATCGCTGGTGGCCTGATGGATCACCAGCAGTTGCTGCAGCGCCGATACGCGAAAATCCGCTTCGTCAGTCAACTGGCTGAACATGTCTTCCGCACGATCGTACAGCCCGGCCGCCATATAGTCGCGGCCCAGCTGCTGTACCGCCAGCAGACGCTGTTCGAAGGTCAGGGAGGCGCTTTCCATCAAGGCCTGATGGATGCGGATGGCGCGGTCGACTTCGCCACGCGAACGGAACAGGTTACCCAGCGTCAGGTGGGCTTCAACGGTGTTGCTGTCCTCTTTCAACATGTCGAGGAACAGATCGACCGCCTTGTCCTGCTGGTTGGAAAGCAGAAAGTTCACCCCTGCCACGTATTCACGCGACAGGCGGTTGGCTTCTTGCTGTTTATCCTGCTGAGCGCTTCTGCGCCCCATGTACCAACCGTACGCGGCAGCCACGGGCAGCAACAGAAACAGCAGTTCTAACATAGAGGATTATTCCTTGCTGACAACGGGCTGAGCCGCCGGTTCAGCGGGCTGCTCAAGCTGCAGCTCCAGCCTTTTGATCTTGCGCTCGGCGCGGCCCAGCGCAATGCGCGTGCGCAGGTAGAACAGACCGCAAATGATCCAGCCAAGAACGAAACCGGCGCCAAACAGCGTGGCCAACAGGGTCGATACGCGATAATCGCCCTGCGCAACCAGATAGTTAAAATTGACCACCTGATCGTTATGCGCACCCAAGGTGACGGAAATCACGAAGATCACCAGAACCAACAAAAAAATCAGCAAATATTTCACATTCTTTCCCGCGATGCCGAGTGAATCGGATGAACGATGCCAAAACGTGGCGTCCCTAACCCTTAAGTTAGCATTTCCCGTTGCGGCAGGGAAACCCTGCGGCACGATAAAACCACATATCTGCTGGCATATTCGGCAGTAAACGGCCTTAGCGAACAAATTGATGAGAAAGCTTCTCAAAACGTCGAATTTATAAGGATATGGGGGCGGCCGGGCGGATTGCAATGGCGGGAAAATGTAAGCGGTTAATGCGGCGCCGATCCGACGCCACCTTTTTGTGACATGGTCACGTCAGGACATGATTAACCCGCCGTCCACATTGATGGTCTGGCCGGTAATATAGTCGGCATCGTCCGAGGCAAGGAAAGCCACGAGGCCCGCCACGTCCTCGGGTTGACCGGCGCGCTTAAGGGGAATCCCCGCCACCCACTCGGCCATCAACTCTCCTTTGCCATAGGTTTTTTCCGGGCCACTGAGAATTTCGCCCCAAACGCGGTCGTTATATTCCCACATCTCGCTTTCAATGATGCCGGGGCAGAATGCATTGACGGTGATGCCATGCGGTGCCAGTTCCAGCGCTAAACTCTGCGTAATGCCGATCACGCCCATTTTGCTGGCGGCGTAATGCGGTGTGTAAATGAACCCGTTACGTCCCTGACCGGAAGAGGTGTTGATCAGCCGCCCCCGGCGTTGGCCGACCATATATTTGGCCGCCTCCCGGCAGCAGAGCCAGACCGCCGTGGTATTTACCGCCAACACTTTCTCAAAATCGCTTTTGGGCATCTGGTCAAAACGATCGATAGTGATCACCCCGGCATTTTGAATCGAAACGTCGATCGCGCCGAATCGCTCCCACGCCTGACGATAAAAATCAATCACCTGCGCTTCATCGGTCACGTCGAGGATAATCGGCAGAACCGCCACCCGATAACGCTGGCGCAGCGTTTCCGCCGTGGTCAGAATGCGTTCCGCATTCGATGCAATCACCAGATTGGCACCCAAACTGGCGAAACGTTCGGCGATACCCGCGCCAATGCCGCGGCATGCGCCGGTAATCACCACGGTTTTTCCCGTGAAATCACGATTCATGGTTGTTCTCCTGTCATCAATGCAGCCGCTTGCGGCCGCCACAAGGTGCGTTGTACCGCCTGCCGCCAGGCGCTGTAGTTTTCCTGCAGCTGCCGATGGCGCTGCATATCGGGTTTAAATTCATCATGTTGGGGCAACAATGCCACCAGTTGCCGATCGGAAGTCCCCCACAGGCTGCGCATCGCCATCAGCGCCGCCCCCAGCGCCGAGAGTTCCGCCGTGTTGCTGCGCCACACCGGGCAACCCAACAAATCGGCCTGAAACTGCATCAGCCAGTCATTGCGGCTCGGGCCGCCATCGGCCATTAACCCCTGCAGTACAAAGCCCGGCTGTTGCCGCAATACGTCGATCACATCGGCGATTTGATAAGCCACCGCTTCAAAAGCGGCCCGCACCACATGTTCCCGCCGCGTGCCGCGACTGAGCCCGCAGATCACGCCGCGCGCCTGTTCGTCCCACCAGGGCGCACCGGCCCCGGTCAAGGCCGGTACAAAATAAACGCCGCCGCTGTCGGACACGCGAACAGGCAGCTCACTTAACAGCGCCTCGTCCCCCGGCGGTATGGCGGTGATATCCAGCATCCAGGCAATGGCGTCGCCGGTGTGGGGAATATTGCCCTCCAGCGCATACTGCATACGCCCACCATCGTGCCAGGCGACGGTCGTTGCCAAAGCGCTCGTACCGCATAGCGCTTCGGCGATCGGCGCCATCACCGATGATCCGGTGCCATAGGTGGCCTTAGCCTGCCCTGCCTGGCCAAGCGCATGGCCGTACAGCGCCGCATGCGAGTCGCCCACCATCGCGCCAATCGGAATGCCGTCGGCAATGCCTTCCAATCCCAACGTCGTGCCGAACAGATGACTGGAAGGGTGGATCGTCGGCAGCGCCTGACGGGGAATGTTGAACAGCGCCAGCATCCGCTCGTCCCAATCGCCGGAAGCAAGGTTCAGTAGTTGAGTACGAGCGGCATTGGAGGTATCACAACCGAATGCCTGTCCTCCGCTCAACTGCCACAGCAGCCAGGCATCGATGGTACCAAGGCAGATCTCCCCGTTCTCCGCCATCCGTTGCCCCTCTTCGCAATGGTCGAGCAACCAACGCATTTTCGACGCCGAGAACAGCGGTGAAAGCGGCAGACCGGTGGCGTGACGCACCACTTCGGCCTGCCGATCGTGCCGCAGCCGTTCACAAAAATCGGCAGCGCGCGCACATTGCCAGGTTAAGGCCGGCCCGATCGGCTGGCCGTCGGAACGTCGCCAACCGATGGCAGTTTCACGCTGGTTGCTGATGGCGATACCGGCAATACGGGATGCCCCGGCCAACGCAATCGCTTCCCGCAGCACCGCCAGAGAGGCTTCCAGTAAGGCCTCGCCCCGCTGTTCCACCCAACCGGGCTGCGGCGTCTGCAGCGTCAGCGGCCTGCTGGCCCTGGCAACGATCGCCCCCTGAACATCCACCACCACGGCCTTGGCGTTGCTGGTGCCTTCGTCCAACGCGACAATGCAATCCGCTTTAACCATGGCTCACCTCAGCCAGCGGCTGCGCCGCTTTTTTTTCCTGGCGCTGCATCAAAATGACCTTGCTTTGCAAACGCTGCTGGAACTGATCGATCACCACGGCGGTGACGATCACCAAACCTTTAATCACCATTTGCCAGAACTCGCTGACGCCCATCATCACCAAACCGTCCGCCAGAAAAACGATCACAAAGGCACCGATGATCGAACCGAATACCCTGCCGCGGCCACCGCTCAGCGCCGTACCGCCCAGTACCGTCGCGCCGATGGCGTCCATCTCGAACATATTGCCGGTCATCGGGTGCGCGGTTTGCAATTGTGAAGCGATAACCAGCCCCACCAGCGCCGCGCACAGCCCGGAAAAGGCATAGACGAACATTTTCACTTTGACGATCGGCACCCCCGACAGCCGCGCTGCCGGTTCATTGCCGCCAATCGCATAGATATAGCGCCCAAGCGGCGTTTTCTTGGTGAGATAGATCCCCAACAACACGATGGCCAACATCAGCCAAATCGGATTGTAAATGCCCAGAAAGGTGCCAGATCCCAGGGCCGCGAAACCGGTGTTGCCCAGCGCTTCCATGCCCACCAGATTGGGATAGGTTTTGCCGTCCGCCGTCAGCAACGCCGCCCCACGCGCCACGTACATTGCGCCCAGGGTACAAATGAATGGCGCAACGCCGAGCCGCGTAATCAGCGTGCCGTTGACCAACCCCAACAATACGCCCAACAGCGCCACCGCACCGATCACTTCGAAAACGTTGAGAAACAGCCGGTTGCCGTCCCACAGCGGGATACCGACGGTCAACAGCGCACCGGCGATCATCCCGCACAAGCCCGCCACCGCGCCGACCGACAAATCGATGCCGCCGGTGAGGATCACCAGCGTCATACCAACCGCCAGCAACCCGGTAATCGCCACGTGCTGCGTCATGATCAGCAGATTGGAGACGGTCAGAAAATTCGGCACCATGCTGCTGAAAAACAGCACCACCAACAACAGGGCGATGAAGGTGCGCGCCTGCAGCAAATACATATACAACCGATATTTGGTTTGCATTGCCTTATCCTTATGCATGTGGGGTTGAGGCGCGGATCAGCGTTTCGCGATCGGCCCGTTCGCGCGGCAGATCGGCCGTCAGCTTCCCGTCCGCCATCACCATCACCCGGTCGGCCAGTGAGACCACCTCATCCAGCTCCGACGAAGAGAACATCACCGCCAGCCCCTGGCGTGCCATAGCGCCAATCAGGTGATAAACGTCCGTTTTGGCGCCGACGTCGATTCCGCGCGTCGGCTCATCGAGAAACACCACCTGCGGCCCGGTCAGCAGCGCCTTGCCCAACACCACTTTTGCTGATTGCCGCCGCTGAGGCTGGTGATTGGCAGCTCCCGGTCGCTCACCTTGATCGCCAGTTTTTCGATCATGCCATCGACCAGCGCGCACTCCCCAGCCGCCGCCAACGGCCGCAGTGCATTGCGCCCCAGGCTGGCCAGGGTCATGTTGGCCTTGATCGACATCATCTGCACCAACCCCTCCGCCTGCCGGTCTTCCGGCACCAGCGCCATGCCCAACGCCATGCGTTGACGAAACCCCAACCGCTCCACGCTTTCGCCGTTGAGCAGAATGCGGCCGGCGGTCTGGCGCATCACGCCGTTGATCACCTTGAACAGTTCGGTGCGGCCGGCGCCCAACAGGCCATAAATGCCGATCACTTCCCCTTTGCGCAGTGAAAAACTGACGTCGTCGAGGCAATAGCCGCCGCTTTCACGCGGCAGCGTCAACCGCTCGACCTTCAGCACTTCATCCCCTTGCTCTGCCGCGCAATAATCAAAGTGTTTGCTCTTTTCCCCGACCATTTTTTCGATGATCCACGGAATACTGACGTTGCAGACCGACTCGGCGGCAACAAAACGCCCATCGCGGAACACCGTGATGCGATCGCCAATCTCCATCAGCTCTTCCAGACGGTGAGAAATGTAGATGATGGTGACGCCGCGTTTTTTCAGATCGGCGATCACCCGAAACAGCGTGCGCACCTCAGCCTGGCTCAGCGCCGATGTTGGTTCATCCATGATCAGCACCCGGGTGTCCTTCGCCAACGCGCGAGCAATTTCAACCAGCTGCTGATGGCCGATACCGAGGCTGCCCAACGGCGTATGCGGATCGATGTCCAACTCCAGCCGCTGCAGCAAGGCTTTGGCCAGCTGATATTGATAATCCACATTGATGCGGCCACGCTGGAAGAACTCGTTGGCCATAAAAATGTTGTCCATCACCGACAGGTTGGGGAACAGATTCAGCTCCTGGAAAATAATGCTGATCCCGAGCCGCTCCGCCTTCTGCGTGGAGGTTAACGTCACCGCTTTTCCCTCCAGCTCGATGGTGCCGGAGGACGGGGTTTCCACCCCCGCCAGCAGCTTCATCATGGTCGATTTGCCGGCGCCGTTTTCGCCGATCAGTACGTTGACCTGATTGCGAATCACTTGATAATTCACGCTATCCAACGCCGTGACGCCGGGATAGAGACGCGAAACGTTGCGCGTTTGAATAATGACCGGTTCGCTCATCACGCCCCCTTAAGGTTGAATGCGTACCGGCGTGATCAACAGCGGCTCGGCAGGTGCCTGCCAGCTGCTGAATACGCCATACACGGTAATGTGGTCACCCACCTTGGGTTGGGATCCGGCCAGTTCGTCGATCGAAGCCTGATTAATCGCCCTGGCGAAATCACCGAACAACGCTTGGTCATTGAAATCGCTGTAGCTCAGGCCGCGATAGCTGTCGCGCAACGCCGTACCGCGATAAACCGGCCCTATCTGCACCTCCACGCTGCTGAGCGGCGCATCGGTCAGTTTGAGCGTTAATTTTCCGCTGCGCGACCGGGTGTTGACCGCCGCGACTTCACCGCTGACCTTAACGTTGAAATAACAAGGAAACTCCGGTTGAGCGCGGTACCCCAGCAGACCACAGGCGCTGTCAAAATCCTTGGCCTGGGCGATCCGGGCGATCAGCTCGCCCAGCGGCTGCGCCGTTTTGATCGCTTGCGGGGCGATTTGGCTGCGGTAAATCTCCGCCGCCTGCGCCACATGCGGATTCACCGGGGAGCGAAGCTCCGCCAGTTTTTTCTCCGAGACGATACGGCAACCGCTCAACGTCAGGACGACGGTGACGGCCAGCGCAATGCGCATCGACATAACAACACCTCCGATCGCACCCCGCCGCCGGGACGGGGTGATGAAAGACACCGCTCAGCGCGGATTACGGTTTGAAGTTGAAGTCACTGACCCGTTGCGCATTGTCTTTGCCGATCAGGATGCCGCGGAACATCACGCGCTCCTTGCCGGTATAGCTGCCGGATTGGAAATAGCCGTCGAGGATTTCAACGCCCTGCGCGGCGATCGCCTGCGCCTGCAACATCACGCTGGCATAAAGGCTACCGTTGAGAATGGCGTCGCGTTCATCGTTGCTGCCGTCGATGCCCACCACGGTGACATCCTGCCGGCCGGCGGCCTTCAGCGCCGCCACTGCCCCCAGCGCCACCGGGCCGTTGCCGCAGATCACGCCTTTGATGTCCGGATGCGCCTGCAGAATACTGTCCATGATGCGTTTTCCCTCCAGCAGATTGCCCTTGGCATCCTGACGCGCCACGCTGACCATCTCAGGATATTGGTCGATCACGTTGTGGAACGACTGCGAGCGCGTGACGCAGTTATTATCCGCCAGGTTGCAGGTCAGCTCGGCGTATTTGCCGGTTTCTCCCATTTTTTCTACAAACTGGTTGGCGACGTCCGAGCCGGCCTGGAAGTTGTTATGGGTGATCTGCGCCAACGCTACGCCATCGACCGGGATCTCGCGGTTGATCAGTACCACCGGAATACCGGCGTTTTTCGCCTGCTGCACGGCGGCGACGCTGGCCTGGGAATCGGCGTTATCCAAAATGATGCCCTGTACTTTGCGGCCGATAACCAAGCTGATCAGCTCCCCCTGGCGCTTAACGTCTTCGCCGTGCGACAACACCAGCGTCTGGTAACCGAGGGACTTGGCCTTGGTCTCGGCCCCCTTGGCCTCTGCGGAGTAATAAGGGTTATCCAGCGAATTGACGAGAATGGCGATCGTGCCCTTTTCCGCCGCCATGGCAGAGGTGCAGGCAAAACCGGTGAGCAGGGTAAGGTAAGTGGCTATTTTTCTCATGATGGTGTTCTCTTATCGTTGTGTTGAACATCGTCTGGTGTTGGCGATCGCTGCGGTTGCCGCTTACCAAATGGTAAAACCGCCGTCGATCATCAGGTCCGCGCCGGTAATCATGTCGCTGCCGTTGCTGGCAAAAAACAGGATCGCCGCCGCAATTTCGTCGGTATAAGCAAAACGCCCCAGCGGGATCAGTTTTTTCATCGTCTCGCCCTTCTCGCCGCGCCAGGCTTTCTCTCCCATAGGCGTCAGCACCACGGTGGGCGATAACGTGTTGACCGTAATGCCGTGCGGCGCCCATTCTTTGGCCATCACCTTGGTCATGCCCAGCAGCCCTGCCTTGGCGGAGGTGTAAGCGCAGTGATCGTCAATGGCGATGGAGGCCGCCTGTGATGCGATGTTGATGATTTTCCCGCCGTGGCCGGCGGTTATCGCACGGCGCGCCAGTTCCTGCGAGCACAGGAAGGGCCCGGTGAGATTGACCGCCAGATGGCGCTGCCACTCCTCGAGCGTGACCTCCGTCGCCGGCTGCAAATTGACGTAGCCCGCGCAGTTGACCAGGATATCGAGCCGACCAAAGCGAGATTGAGCCGCGTTGAAGGCGGCAGCCACCGAGTCGGAATCGGTCACGTCACATACCTGGCAGAACACCTGTTCTTCCCCCAACTCTCGCAGCGCTGCCGCGGCCTTGTCCTGTTCAAAGGCCGGATACATCAATACCAGGCGCGCGCCCTTTTCCAACAGCAGGCGATTGGCGGCCATCGCGATGCCGCCCAGACCGCCGGTGATCACGGTAACCTTCCCTGCCAGCGACATCCGGCTATCGACACCGTAGCGTAAATTGACGTCGTATTCGTTCCGATCCATCGCATTCCCCCTATTGCGTTAACTGAGCCTGTAATCCTGCAGCGTCGATGGCATATTGACGCCGCAGCGCCGCCCGGCTGCTGCTGTGAGTAAATTCGTAAGCCGGCACGCCCAGTGCGGTAAACGGCCGCGACAGCTGATACCGCAGCAACAGTTCACCGATGATGGTACCCAGGCCACCGCTGAGGGCGTGCTCCTCCATGGTCAGCACCCGACGGTGCGAACGCATCAACGCCACTACCGCCGCCTCGTTGAGTGGCCAGAGCGAAGGCAACGAGACGATGGTCGGATTTTCGCCCAACGCCAGTACCTTCATCGCCTCATGAGCCACCGTCCCCAGGCAAAACACCAGATTGTCAGAGCCCTGATGCAACACCTCCGGCTCTCCGGGGCGGAAGTGATAGCTCGCGTTCAACACCGGCAGCTTGTCGCTGTCCATGCGGATATAGGCCGGGCCGGGTTGCGCGATGACATGGCGGACAATCTCTGCCGCTTGCCGCGCATCCGCCGGCGCATAGACGCTGAGATTGCCCAGCGTGCGGGCGATGGCGATATCGTTCATGCAGTGATGCGTCGCCCCCAGCGGCCCATAGCCGAATCCGGCATTCAGGCCGAGCATTTTCACGTTGGTTTCCGTGTAGCAAACATCGTTTTTCATCTGTTCGTTAGAACGGGCAAACAGAAAAGGCGCGGCATTGGCGGTAAAGACCGTACGGCCACTGAGCGCCATGCCGGCGGCCATGCCCACCATGTTCTGTTCGGCAATTCCGACGTTCACCACCCGCTCTGGATAAGCCTGCTCGAAAGGTGCAATTTTCGACGTGGACGTGGAGTCCGCGACCATCACGCTCAGATCTGCACCCGCCAGCTGCTCTTCGATCAACGCCGTCACCACGGCATCGCGTAAATCCTGCATGTTCACCCCTCCAGTTCCGCCAGCGCCTGCGCCAGCTGTTGTTCGTCCGGTACCGCGTGATGCCAGGCGGCAACGTTAGCCATAAACGACACGCCGTGACCCTTTTCGGTATTGGCTAAAATCACCCGCGGCTTGTCCTGGCTCGGGCGTTGGATCGCCGCCACCAGCGCCGCCGGATCGTGCCCGTCGCACTCCAGGGTTTCGAAACCGAAAGCGCGCCATTTTTCCGCCAGCGGTTCCAGCGGCATGATGGCCTCTGTCTTACCCGCCAACTGCAGCCGGTTGCGATCGACGATGGCAATCAGGTTATCCAGCTTGAATTTGCTGGCCGCCATTGCCGCCTCCCAGTTGGATCCCTCCGCCAGCTCACCGTCGCCCAGCAGCACAAAAGCGCGGCGATGTGCGCGCCCGGCCAATTTGTTGCCCAGCGCCAGCCCCACGGCGATCGGTAGGCCATGCCCTAAACCGCCGGAGTTAATCTCTACCAGTTCCGGCAGTTTCTGTCGCACCGGATGCCCGGCCAGCAAGGTGTCGTCGCCCATGAACTGATCGAGCACCGCGGGATCAAGCAGGCCCATCGCCGCGCAGCTGCAGTAAAAACCGCCGGCGCCGTGCCCTTTAGACAAAATAAACCGATCCTGATCGGGCCGGACATTGCTGCGATCCATCACCGCCATATACAAGGTGCAGATGATGTCGATTTCCGATAGGTCGGCGCCGGTATGGCCCTTGCCTGCCTTATGGTTCATGGTCACCACATATCGGCGCGCCTGGCGCGCCGTGTTTTTAATCGCCTGGAAGTCCATCGTCACCTCTGCTTAAGCGCCTTGATTATCGTTATCGCATCGAAACCGATCCGCTAACTCGCCTTTGATTTTCGAATGGAAATCATAAGCAGCAAAAACGATAATTAATGTGGGCAAGATCAAATTTCAAACAAAAGCACTCAAAAGGCAAAACCGCAAATCATTAAAATATTTAAATAACAATTACATATGAACAAAAAGACTACTTTAAGTTCGTTTTTACCGCTGTTTTTTTACTGACCTCATTGATTTTCGAATAAAAACCAAAAGGATTTGACTGGGTTTATCCGTAGCTTTATCAATAATCGCAAGCTAGAATTCAGCACATCAATTAAGGAATTGCCGTGGCAAACCGCGCGGCGGGAACTGACAGGTGCAGGAGTCTTTCGATTGAAAAGCAAAAGCGAACAGCTGGCGGAAATGCAGCAACGGCGCGAAAAGATCCTCGACATGATCCGCGAAGACGGTTCGGCGACGGTCAAAATGCTTACCGATACCTTCAAGCTGACCGAGGCGACCATTCGTACCGACCTGCGGGTTCTGCAGCAACAAGGCTACGTGCAGCGCTTCCACGGTGGCGCAACCCTGATCGACGGCAAGCAAAATACCCATGCCATGCTGTTGGAACGCCAGGTCAACCTGACCGCCAAGGATCGCATCGGCAAGCTCGCCGCCGGTTTTATCGAGCCGGGCGACACCATCATTCTTGATTCGGGCACCACCACTACGGCTATCGCCAATCACCTGAACCACATCAAGAAACTGTCCGTTATCACCACCGGCGTCAATATCGCGCTGCAGCTGGGGGGCGAACCGGGCGTGAACATTTTGCTGACCGGCGGCTCGTTCAAATTTCCGACGCTCTCCACTTCCGGGGATAAAGCCGCCAGCTTCTTCGAAAACGTGCTGGCCCAGAAACTGTTCCTCGCAACGGCCTGTATCTCACCCCGTCACGGACTCAGTTTCCCAAGCGAAACCGACATCAAACTGAAAATGGCGATGATCAACGCAGCCAACACGGTGTATGTGGTTGCCGACTCTAGCAAGATCGATAAGGTGTCGATGTTCGCATTGCCCTGTGACTGGCAGCATATCGACTATTTGATTACCGACGACGGTATCAGCGATACCGCCATACAGGCCTTTGAGAAGGTAGGGGTGAAGGTGTTGATGGCAGGCGCCTGACTGGCGCCTGCGAGAAGCGTGCTTATTCCGGCTTGCGCGCCGCGATTTCCTGCTGCTCTTGCGGCAGCGGCGCCAGCGGGCCGAACCAGCGCTGCGCCAGCCAGCAGGTAACCACCACCAGCAGCCAGCTGATCAGCGTGGCCATCGCCAGATCGCGCGGCCAGTGCATGCCCAACAGCAGACGGCTGCCCATCACGCCGGTCGCCCACACCATCAGCAGCGCGACGGTTTTATAATGGCGGCGCGGCCACAGCAGCCCTACGCCCAACAGCGCCCAGGTGGCGGCGAACATGGTGTGCCCCGACGGGAAAGCGAAGCCGGTTTCAAACTGCCAGTGCTTGCGCAGCCAGTTCGGCACCAGCGTCTGATCCTGCAATTGCTCGCGCACCAGCGCGCTGCGCTCTTTGCGATGCAGCGAATAGAAGTATTTGCCGTCCACGCCGTGGGTTTGCTCCAGCCATACCACGAACGGCCGCGGTTCCTGCACCCGATCCTTGATTAACGACTTGACCCCCTGCCCGATCACCAGCGCGGCGAAAAGCAGGAGCGCCAGACCGATAGCCGCCTTCAGGCGAAAGCGCAGGCACCACAAAAACCAGCCGCAGAGGATAGCGCTGGTCAGAATGCCCCATGGCGAGGTCACGGTTTCGGTCACCCAGTACAGCGCTTTGAGCAGCGGCTCATTGCCGCCGGGTTGCCAGTGCCAACCGGATACCCAGACCGCCAGCGGCATCAACAGCAGCAGCAGTGCGC
Organism: Serratia sp. A07; assembly: GCF_058725505.1. NCBI lineage: Bacteria > Pseudomonadati > Pseudomonadota > Gammaproteobacteria > Enterobacterales > Yersiniaceae > Serratia > Serratia sp. A07. Next base: position 30,076 of record NZ_JBZXDO010000029.1, on the reverse strand, counting down.
CGCCCGCCGTGCGTTTTGCTATCTCATACATTCTATTCTTCCTCTGCGTGAATCAGGCAGCAGTGTAACAAGAGTGCAATATTGATAACACGCGAAAAATTAAACAGATAGGCAACCTATCGCAATAATAGGTGGCCAGAAAACGCCATCTGCTGGTTTGCTGAGCACCGCCCGGCAAGAAGTTGTGGCAAAATAGCCGATAATTAACGAAATAGAGATCGGCGTAGCACGTTTTAGTCTTGGTCAATTTACCGAACCGGACTTAGGATGCGCGACAATGATTGAATCGTACGCTTTTGTGGAGAGTGACATGCAGCTTAAACGGGTGGCAGAGGCTAAACTGCCGACACCTTGGGGCGATTTCCTGATGGTAGGATTCGAAGAACTGGCGACCGGGCATGACCATCTGGCGCTGGTATTCGGTGATATTTCCGGCGAAGCGCCGGTGCTCGCGCGCGTGCATTCCGAATGTCTGACCGGCGATGCTCTGTTCAGCCTGCGCTGCGACTGCGGTTTTCAACTGGAAGCCGCGCTGGAGCAGATCGCCGAAGAAGGCCGCGGCATCCTGCTTTATCATCGCCAGGAGGGCCGCAATATCGGCCTGTTGAACAAGATCCGCGCCTATGCCCTGCAGGATAAGGGCGCAGACACCGTGGAAGCCAACCACCAGCTCGGCTTCGCCGCCGACGAGCGCGACTTCACCCTGTGCGCCGACATGTTCAAACTGCTGGGCGTCGACGCGGTGCGTTTGCTGACCAACAACCCGAAAAAGGTCGAGATCCTGACCGAAGCCGGCATCAACATCAGCGAGCGCGTGCCGCTGATCGTCGGCCGCAACCCGAAGAACGAACACTATCTGGCGACCAAGGCCGCCAAAATGGGCCATTTGCTCGACCAGAAGTGATCGCCGCCGCGGCGGATACAATCAGGGCGCCTTGCGGCGCCCTTTTTTATTGCTTAATCACAGCATTTTCCTGATCACATAGTGCAGGATGCCGTCGTTTTCGTAGTAGGTCAGCTCATTGCCGGTATCGATGCGGCAACGGGTTTCGATCACTTCCTTACGCCCGTCGGCATAGGTGATATGCACCGGCACCGTCTGGCCCGGCTGCAGCTGCTGCAGGCCGCCGACGCTGATCTGCTCATCCCCGGTCAGCCCCAAGGTTTTGCGCGTCACCCCTTGCGGGAACTCCAGCGGCAAAATCCCCATGCCAATCAGGTTGGAGCGGTGGATACGCTCGAAGGACTCGGCAATCACCACCCGCACGCCCAGCAAGCGCGGCCCTTTCGCCGCCCAGTCGCGGCTGGAGCCGGAACCGTACTCTTTACCGGCGATCACCGCCAGCGGCACCTTCTCCTGCTGATACTGCATGGCGGCGTCGTAGATAGACAGCTGCTGCTGCGACGGAATATGGCGGGTATAACCGCCTTCCACGCCCGGCACCATTTCGTTGCGGATGCGGATGTTGGCGAAGGTGCCGCGCATCATCACTTCGTGGTTGCCGCGGCGCGAGCCGTAGGAGTTGAAATCCTGCGGCGCCACGCCGTGCTCGCTCAGGTAGCGCCCCGCCGGGCTGTCGCGCTTGATGTTGCCCGCCGGCGAGATGTGGTCGGTGGTCACCGAATCAGCCAGAATCGCCAGAATGCGCGCGTCTTTGATGTCCTGCACCGGATCCGGTTTCACCTTCATGGTGCTGAAGAACGGCGGATGGCGGATATAGGTAGAATCCTCCTGCCACTGATAGGTTGCCGAACCGGCCACCTGGATCGCCTGCCAGTTGGCGTCACCGTCGAACACTTCGCCGTATTCCTTGTGGAACATCTCGGTGCGCACTTCTTCCACCGCCTGAGCGATGTCCTGACTGCTCGGCCAGATATCCTTCAGGTAGACCGGTTGACCGTCGTTGCCCTCGCCCAGCGGCTCTTTGGTCAGGTCAATCTTCATGCTGCCCGCCAGCGCATAAGCCACCACCAGCGGCGTCGAGGCCAGCCAGTTGGTTTTCACCAGCGGGTGAATACGCCCTTCGAAGTTGCGGTTGCCCGACAGCACCGCGCCCACGGTCAGATCGCCCTCTTTGATCGCCTGCTCGATCGGATCCGGCAGCGGGCCGGAGTTACCGATACAGGTGGTGCAGCCATACCCCACCAGGTTGAACCCCAGCTCTTCCAGATAGGCGGTGAGTTTGGCGCTGTCGAAGTAGTCGGTTACCACTTTGGATCCCGGCGCCAGCGAGGTTTTTACCCAGGGTTTGCTACGCAGCCCTTTCTTGACGGCATTTTTCGCCAGCAGGCCGGCCGCCATCATCACGCTCGGGTTGGAGGTGTTGGTGCAGGAGGTGATCGCCGCGATCACCACCGCGCCGTCGCGCAGTTCGTGCTGCTGCCCGTCCAGCGTAAAGGTTTTGCTGTCGGTATTGGCTTTGTGCCCCCCGATATCCAGCTCGGTAGCGGCCTTGAACGCCTGCGGCACATTCGGCAGCGCAACGCGATCCTGCGGGCGTTTCGGCCCGGCGAGGCTGGCTTCCACGGTTGACATGTCCAGCGCCAGCGAGCTGGTGAAGACCGGTTCATCACCCGGGTTACGCCACATGCCCTGCGCTTTGGCGTAGGCTTCCACCAGTGCGATTTGTTCGGCGCTGCGGCCGCTGAGCTTCATATAGCCGAGCGTAACGTCATCCACTGGGAAGAAACCGCAGGTGGCACCGAACTCCGGCGACATGTTGGCGATGGTTGCCCGGTCCGCCAGCGGCAGATCGGCCAGCCCGTCGCCGTAAAACTCGACGAACTTGCCGACAACACCGTGCTTGCGCAGCATTTGGGTCACGGTCAACACCAGGTCGGTGGCGGTAATGCCCTCGCGGAGCTTGCCCGTCAGCTTGAAGCCGACCACGTCCGGGATCAGCATCGACACCGGCTGGCCCAGCATCGCCGCTTCCGCTTCGATGCCGCCGACGCCCCAGCCGAGGATGCCGAGGCCGTTGATCATGGTGGTGTGGGAATCGGTGCCCACCAGCGTATCGGGATAAGCCACGCGGCGGCCGCTTTCGTCGCTATGCCAGACCGTTTGGCCAAGGTATTCAAGGTTAACCTGGTGGCAGATGCCGGTGCCCGGCGGCACTACGCGGAAGCGGTTGAAGGCTTTCTGCCCCCAGCGCAAAAAGGTGTAGCGCTCGTGGTTGCGCTGCATTTCGATACGCACGTTGTCTTCAAAGGCGTTGTCATCGCCAAATTCATCGACGGTAACCGAGTGGTCAATCACCAGATCCACCGGCGACAGCGGGTTCACTTGGTCGACGTTGCCGCCCAGCCGCCGTACCGCTTCGCGCATCGCCGCCAGATCCACCACCGCCGGTACGCCGGTAAAATCCTGCATCAGCACGCGCGCCGGACGGTAGGCGATCTCACGGTCAGCATGGCCGGTTTGCAGCCAGGCAACGATGGCCTTGAGGTCGTCAACCTGCACGGTGTCGCCATCCACATGGCGCAGCAGGTTCTCCAACAGCACTTTCATTGATTTCGGCAACCGGTCGATATCACCCAGCTGCTTCGCCGCCAGCGGCAGGCTGTAGTAGTAATACTCGCTATTCAGCGCAACCAGCTTATCCAGACTTGTTTCACGAAGATCGGACGACATAGCTCCTCCATTTCTTATTGTGACTAAAACAGGGTAATCAGTGAGGTCTTGTTTAAAGATACCACAAAGATAAGTTAACGTTTTGATAACAACACGATTTGATCACAACGATAGGCGGGAACAATCAGCGGGAAGGAAGTGCGAGCGCCGCCAAGGGGTTAGGCAATGCGCCAACAAAAACGCCGCGACGAGGCGGCGTTTTGGCTGGGAAGATTTCGCGGCTTTAGCGGGGTTTACGCACCAGGCGGCGACAGACTATTAGGACAACCGCCGCAATGATGGCAGAGACACCCAATTTAATGGCAATGACAACCGAGTCGAAATTATTCATCCCTATTTCACCATCACCGCTAATTTCTATGTTGTTGGAAACGAAGCTGTCGAAAATGCCGTCTGGTAGGTAGCGCAGCAACAAAAGGGTGAGCAACAAGAACAGAACAATCCAGAGACTTTTTTTCATCGTGATACCACGCATTTACGGTAATCAGTACGGATTTCCGGGCTAAAAAAACCCGGTTAGGCAGGCGCCTAACCGGGATTGATTTGATATCGTCGATGGTTACTTAATCGGCAGTTTGATGTCCTTGAACATCGCTTCGATCTCTTCGTTGGAGCGCAGCGCCACCGCGCTGTCTACCACATCGCGCGTCAGGTGCGGCGCGAAGCGCTGAATGAAGTCGTACATGTAGCTGCGCAGGAAGGTGCTGCGGCGGAAACCGATCTTGGTGGTGCTGTAGGTGAAGATATCACGCGCATCCACCGTCACCAGATCCGGATCCTGCACCGGATCCACCGCCATGCTGGCGATCACCCCCACCCCCAATCCCAGACGCACGTAGGTTTTGATCACGTCGGCGTCGGTGGCGGTAAAGACAATGCGCGGCGTCAGGCCGGCGCGGTTGAAGGCGGTATCCAACTCCGAACGCCCGGTAAAGCCGAAGGTGTAAGTGACGATCGGGTAAGCCGCCAGCTCTTCAATGCTGATGCTGCTTTTGCCCGCCAAAGGATGATCGGGCTTCACGACTACCGCGCGGTTCCAGTGGTAGCACGGCAGCATGATGAGATCGTCGTACAGGTGCAGTGCTTCGGTGGCGATGGCGAAATCGGCGGTCCCTTTGGAGACCGCTTCGGCGATCTGCGTCGGCGAACCCTGATGCATGTGCAGCGAGACGCGTGGGTAACGCTCGATGAAGCCTTTGATTACGTTAGGCAAAGCATAGCGAGCCTGGGTATGCGTGGTGGCGACGTACAGCGAGCCTTTGTCCGGATAGGTGTGTTCACCGGCGACGGCTTTAATGGCGTCGACCTTGGACAGCACTTCACGTGCAATGCGAATGATTTCCTGGCCGGCCGGGGTGACCTGGGTCAGGTGTTTGCCGCTGCGGGCGAAAATCTGGATGCCCAGCTCATCTTCGAGCATGCGCACCTGTTTACTGATGCCGGGTTGCGAGGTATAGAGCCCTTCTGCCGTCGAGGAGACATTCAGGTTGTGGTTAACCACTTCCACAATGTAACGAAGCTGCTGCAATTTCATATCTTATACCATCCTAGGTTAAACACTGCGGCTTACCCGCAGCCAGGTATATCGGTGTCGCCCCGGTATGCTGAAAGTCACAAGCCATAAACACCGTGTTTTACCCTGATGGTGAAGAAAACGCCGTTGTTAATAAGCTTTAATAATAAAAAAACTTTTTATATAACCACTATACCACGTTGCAGCTTCAAGTATAGATCCGCGTCACACTATGATAACGATTATTTTGCATTGGTATCAACGTGAAACGGCGGTGGCGGAGGGATAAAAACAGCAAAGGATAGATCCGTTTGTCCCTTTTCACCAATAAAAAAACCAGCCGCCGGGGCTGGTTTTTCATCTTACTGGCAGGACAGCGGCCTTACTTCTTGCCTTCGACCCACTTGCCGTCCACGTAGAACGCGGACCAACCGGTCGCCTTGCCATCTTTTTCAGAAGAGACGTACTGCTGTTTGGTTTTACGGCTGAAACGCACCAGCGTTTTATTGCCTTCGGCATCCGCCACCGGCGCATCGGCCAGATAGCGCAGCTTCTCCGGCAGGCGATCCTTGAAGCGAGCCAGCTCTTCCACCAGCGGCGCACGGGTCTCGCGCGATTTAGGGAAGGTGTTGGCCGCCAGGAACACGCCGGCAGCGCCGTCACGCAGCACGAAATAGGCGTCGGACTTCTCGCACGGCAGCTCCGGCAACGGCACCGGATCTTCCTTCGGCGGCGCGACATCGCCGTTACGCAGTATCTTGCGGGTGTTTTTACAGTTCTCGTTGGTACAGCCCATGTACTTGCCGAAACGCCCCATTTTCAGGTGCATTTCCGAGCCGCACTTGTCGCATTCCACCACCGGGCCATCGTAGCCTTTCAGGCGGAACTCGCCCTCTTCGATTTCATAGCCGTCACACGCCGGGTTGTTACCGCAAACGTGCAGCTTGCGCTGGTTGTCGATCAGGTAGCTGTCCATCGCCGTACCGCATTTCTTGCAGCGACGGCGGGCGCGCAGCGCGTTGGTTTCCGCGTCGTCGCCTTCGAGGATATTGAGCACTTCCGCTTCCGGCACCAGATTGATGGTGGTTTTGCAGCGCTCCTTCGGCGGCAGCGCATAGCCGGAACAGCCGAGGAACACGCCGGTGCTGGCAGTACGGATACCCATCTTGCGGCCGCAGGTCGGGCAGTCGATGCTGGTCATCACCATCTGGTTAGGCCGCATGCCGCCTTCTTCCGGATCTTTCTCCGCCGTTTCCAGCTGCTCGCTGAAGTCGACGAAGAACTCGTCCAGCACCGCTTTCCACTCGGCCTGGTTGTTGGCGACCTCATCGAGGCCGTCTTCCATGCGCGCGGTGAAGTCATAGTTCATCAGCTCGCGGAAGTTTTCTTCCAGGCGATCGGTGACGATCTCACCCATTTTCTCGGCATAGAAGCGGCGGCTTTCCACCCGCACATAACCGCGATCCTGAATGGTCGAGATGATGGAGGCGTAGGTGGACGGACGGCCGATACCGCGTTTTTCCAGCTCTTTCACCAACGAGGCTTCGCTATAGCGCGCCGGCGGCTTGGTGAAGTGCTGGCTCGGGATCAGTTTCTGCAGATCCAGCTCGCTGCCGATTTCGACGTATGGCAGGGTGCGATCTTCATCGCCCTTGCGCAGCGCCGGCATCACCTTGGTCCAGCCGTCAAAGCGCAGCGTACGGCCCTTGGCGCGCAGCTGATAATCGCCGGCCTTCACCGTCAGCGTGGTGGAATCGTATTGCGCCGGCGTCATCTGGCAAGCGACGAACTGTCGCCAGATCAGCTGATACAGCTTCTGCGCGTCCGCTTCCATGTCTTTCAACTGTTCGGCGAGCAAGTTCACGTCCGAAGGACGGATCGCTTCATGCGCTTCCTGCGAATTCTCTTTGCTGCTGTACTGATTTGGCGCCTTCGGCAGGTATTTGTCGCCGAAGTTGTCGCCGATATAGCCACGCACCATGTTGAGCGCATCCTGGCTCAGGTTGGTGGAATCGGTACGCATATAGGTGATGTGGCCGGCTTCATACAGCCGTTGCGCCATCATCATGGTTTTCTTCACGCCGAAGCTCAGGCGGGTGCTGGCGGCCTGTTGCAGCGTGGAGGTAATGAAAGGCGCGCCCGGTTTGCTGCTGGTCGGTTTGTCTTCGCGATCCAGCACCGTGTAACGGGCTTTTTCAAGCAGTTTGACCGCGGCGTGAGTCTGCTCGCGGTTGACCGGCTTGAACGGTTTGTCGTGCGCATGGGTCACTTCCATCTGCAGCGCGGTTTCGCCCTTCGCCAGCAGATCGGCATGCAGCTCCCAGTACTCTTCCGGCACGAAGGCCTTGATGTCGCGTTCGCGCTCGACCACCAGGCGCACCGCCACCGACTGCACGCGGCCGGCGGACAGGCCGCGGGCGATTTTCTTCCACAGCAGCGGCGTGACCATATAGCCCACCACGCGGTCCATGAACCGGCGCGCCTGCTGCGCGTTGACGCGGTCAATGTTCAGCTCGCCCGGCTGTTTGAACGCCTGCTGGATCGCGTTTTTGGTGATTTCGTTAAACACCACGCGGCTAAAGCGTTTGTCATCCCCACCGATCACTTCCCGCAGGTGCCAGGCGATGGCTTCCCCTTCGCGGTCAAGGTCGGTTGCGAGATAAATGTGGTCGGCGTTTTCCGCCAACGATTTTAACTCGGCGACCACTTTTTCTTTACCCGGCAGGATTTCATAATGCGCTTTCCAGCCGTGGTAAGGGTCGACGCCCATGCGATTTACCAGCGCCGCCTTCTCATCTTTTTTAACTTTTTTCTTGGCTTTGTCTTCGGTTGAGTCAGCGCTCTTTTTGCTGGCTGAGCCACTGGTCGGCAAATCACGGATATGACCGACGCTGGACTTCACCACGTAGTCACTTCCTAAATATTTATTAATAGTTTTGGCTTTTGCCGGGGACTCAACTATTACGAGAGCTTTACCCATATTTACCTTTACCTAATTTATTTCTTCTAAAAAGAAGTCTTTTATCTCGCCGTGCCGCGGCAATTCGTGTCTCTTTTTTTATATTGCGGCAGTCTGGCAAGAGATCAACAGATTTTTTTCTTTTGGTTGCCCAACTGCTCAACCTGAACGCAAGTTGTTGATCCTGCCTGCTATTCACCCATGCCCCAGAAGTATGGCTGTGTGAGTTTTATTCATGGCGTAAACAAAACCTTCCACCCGACGCCGCAAAATCCCACACTGTACCTGATAAAAAGCGTCACGCAACCTAATTAGCACGGAAAGACCGATTTCGCCAACCGGCGGCCGCCCATGGCCATCCAGACGGCAAATAAACCTTAGTCGGTTTGCGGATAAAAGCGAACCGGCGTTAGAATATGCGCAGAGTTTTTAGTTTGGAGTCTAATAAATGCGCACAAATACTGCCCCTATCGGCCGCGAGGCCCTGCTGGCGGAAGCAAATAACATCATCCGCCAACACGAAGATTATCTGCACGGCATGATCGCCACCGACGTTGAACAAAAAAGCGGCGTTTTAGTTTTCCGCGGCGAATACTTTTTGGATGCCGATGGATTGCCCACCGCCAAAACCACCGCGGTATTTAATATGTTTAAACACTTGGCCCATCTGCTTTCGGAAAAATACCACCTGGTCGATTGAGAAAAGAAAACGGGGGCAGCTGGCCCCCGTTGATTCACGCTATCGCCGCCGTTACAGCAGCGGCTTTTCACCACGCTGCCACCAGCGCAACAGCAAGCGATCGACGCTTTCCGCCGCGCTGCCGGTGAAGCGATCCATCAGGCGTTTGCGGCGCGTATAGCGCACGGCGATCACTTCGTGGTTATCCAGCTCGGCGATCAGCAAGTCATCGCTGGTGCCGATGGCGTCGATCAGCCCCTTCTCTTTCGCCTGTGAACCGAACCAGTGCTCACCGGTGGCGACGCTGTCGATGTCCAGCGACGGGCGCTGCTCATGCACGAAGCGCTTGAACAGCTCGTGGGTTTCGTTCAGATCTTCGCGGAACTTCTCGCGCCCCTGTTCGGTGTTTTCGCCAAACAGCGTCAGCGTGCGTTTGAACTGCCCGGCGGTGTGCAACTCCACGTCGATGTCGTTCTTCTTCAGCAGGCGGTGGAAGTTCGGGATCTGCGCCACCACGCCGATGGAGCCGATGATGGCGAACGGCGCCGCCACGATGCGATCCGCGACGCAGGCCATCATGTAGCCGCCGCTGGCCGCCACTTTATCCACCGCTACCGTCAGGCGAATGCCGCCTTTGCGCAGGCGCTCCAGCTGCGAGGCCGCCAGGCCGTAGCCGTGCACCACCCCGCCCGGGCTTTCCAGGCGCAACAGAACTTCATCCTGCGCCGACGCTACCGCCAGCACCGCCGAGATCTCTTCGCGCAGCGAGGTCACCTCGTGCGCGTCCATGCTGCCCTTGAAGTCCAGCACATACAGGCACGGCTTAGTCACTTCCACCGCGCCGGACTTGGCGCGCTGCTTCTTCAGCTTGTCGTCGGCCTTGGTCTGCTTCTTGAACTGTTTCAGCCAGACCTTCTGCTCGGCGGTATCCATACGCGCCAGGCGCATATCACGCTGCATCTCGCGATACTGTTCACCGAGATCGGTCAGCTGCAGCTCCCCTTTCTGGCGGTTCTTGCGTTGCCCCAAACTGACCGCCAGGATGGCCAACGCGGCGATGGCGAGCACCACCGTGGCGACCTTGGCCAGAAACAGGCCATAAACAGATATAAACTCCACAGATTCCGCCTTTATTTACAGGTTGTTAGTATGCTTCTTTCCATTTTAGCCAACCGCAGCGGCTGCTGTCGCGGCTAAATGAAAATTCATTGCGCACGGATCATCACTATGGGGACGATTCAAGGCCGAACCAAGGCGCCGCCGCCGTGCTTTTGTTACAAAAGAATGCCATTTCAGCCTGCTACGCATTGAAAATGCCCACGGATTAAGGCATATAACACCCATTATTCATCAATACGATGAGACGGATTCGCTGCGCGGCCCGCAGACGGTCGAGCCTTCGCTCCCGCCCCGGCCGCGCGTTTCACCCTTGCTCCCCGATATTCGCGGGAGAACAGCCACCCAGGCGAGGATTTATCGTGCATTACCAACCCAAACAAGATCTGCTCGAACAACGTATCATTTTGGTCACCGGCGCTGGCGACGGCATCGGCCGTGAAGCGGCGCTGACCTACGCGCGCTTCGGCGCTCAGCTGGTGCTGCTGGGGCGCACCGAGAGCAAGCTGCTGGCGGTACAACAAGAGATAGCGGCCCAGGGCGGCGCCCCGGCCCGGGTAGTGACGCTGGACTTGCTGCACGCCACTCCGGAGCGATGCCGGCAGATAGCCGACGATCTGGCGAGCCAGATCCCCCGCCTTGACGGCGTTCTGCACAACGCCGGCCTGCTCGGCGACATCGCGCCGATGGCCGACCTGTCGATGACCATGTGGCAAGAGGTGATGCAGGTTAACGTCAACGCCACCTTTATGCTGACTCAGGCGCTGTTGCCGCTGTTGCTGAAATCCCACGCCGGTTCGCTGGTGTTCACCAGTTCCAGCGTCGGGCGCACCGGCCGCGCAGACTGGGGTGCCTATGCGGTGTCGAAGTTCGCCACCGAGGGCATGATGCAGGTGTTGGCCGACGAGTATAAAAACCGCAACTTGCGGGTGAACTGCATCAATCCGGGCGGCACCCGCACCAAAATGCGCGCATCTGCCTTCCCGCACGAAGACAAGAACAAGCTGAAAACCCCGGCCGATATTATGCCGCTGTATCTGTATCTGATGGGCGAAGACAGCCGCCGCAAAACCGGCATGAGCTTCGACGCGCAGCCGAACCGTAAACCCGGCGCGGCCGAATAATATGGAGCGTTTCATGGCGGAAGATCGTCATCAACAGCGCCAGCAGCGCCTGAAAGAACAGGTCGATGCCCGCATCGCCGCCGCGCAGGACACGCGCGGCCTGCTGCTGGTGTTTACCGGCAACGGCAAGGGTAAAACCACGGCCGCCTTCGGCACCGTCACCCGGGCGGTTGGCCACGGCATGCGCGCCGGGGTGATCCAGTTCATCAAGGGCGAGTGGCCCAATGGCGAAAAAAACCTGCTGCAGCAACACGGCGTTGAATTCCAGGTGATGGCCACCGGTTTTACCTGGGAGACGCAGAATAAAGCCGGTGATACCGCCGCCTGTCAGGCGGTGTGGCAGCATGGCAAACGCATGCTGGCCGACAGCAGCCTGGATCTGGTGCTGCTGGACGAAGTAACCTACATGCTGACCTACGGCTATCTGGAACTGGAAGAGCTGAAGGCAGCGTTGCTGGAGCGCCCTGCGCACCAAACGGTGATCTTGACCGGGCGCGGTTGCCATCGCGATCTGCTGGAACTGGCGGATACGGTCACGGAGATGCGGCCGGTGAAACACGCGTTCGATGCAGGCGTGAAGGCGCAACAGGGGATCGATTGGTAACAAAAAGTTCTGGCCCCGAACGGGGCCAGAATGAGGGATTAGCTGCGTTTGCTTGGCTTGCCCGGTTTACCCGGCTTGCTGCCTGGCGCACTGCGGCGGCCGCTGCCGGCCACCTGAGAGTGGCGCTTGACCGCGCGGCGGATCTGGTTGGCCTTCACGCGGCGGCGTTCACGCTCCACCGGCATTTTGCTGACCGTTTCCGGCTTCAATTCCACCAGCTCGCGCAGGTAGTTGATCGCCGGCAGATCCAGCTCGGCCCAGCCGCCGCGCGGCAGGCCTTTCGGCAGATCGATGTCGCCGTAGCGCACGCGGATCAGGCGGCTCACCTGCACACCCACCGCTTCCCACAGGCGACGCACTTCACGGTTACGGCCTTCGGTCAGGGTCACGTTGTACCACTGGTTGAGGCCTTCTCCGCCCTGGAAGCTGATGGTGCGGAAGGCGGCCGGGCCGTCTTCCAGCTGCACACCCTTGCTCAGCTGCTTCACTTTCGCATCGTCAACCTGGCCGAACACGCGTACCGCGTACTCGCGCTCCACTTCACGGCTCGGGTGCATCAGACGGTTGGCCAGTTCGCCATCGGTGGTGAACAGCAGCAGACCGGAGGTGTTGACGTCCAGTCGCCCTACCGCCACCCAGCGCGAACCGCGCAGCTTCGGCAAGCGATCGAACACCGTCGGGCGGCCTTCAGGATCGCTGCGGGTACACAGCTCGCCTTCCGGTTTGTAGTAAGCCAGCACCCGGCAAACCACCTCTTCGGATTCTTTGATCGACAGGACATGACCGTCCAGACGAATTTTCATCGCCGGTGTCACTTCAACGCGATCGCCCAGCTTGGCGACCTTGCCGTCGACGCTGACGCGCCCGGCTTCAATCATGGTTTCGATTTCACGACGCGAGCCATGCCCGGCGCGCGCTAAAACTTTCTGTAACTTTTCGCTCATTGAGCAACCTCTAATGTCGCCTTCACAGGCGTCGGGGGGATAACCGCCGCGGCCAAGCGCCACCACGGTAATAATACGTTTATCAGGATCGAACAGCGCATTATACAGGCTTTCTAAGGTGTTGAAACCCACTTTATCGGTGGGTTTCGGCCACCGCATCTCCTGTCTGCGTTATGTTGGTATAGCGTTCGACGATTAAGCTACACCCCCATCGCGTACAAACACGGTCAAAACATCCTGTGGCGCTTTGACAGCACTTTCAGTAATCAGCCATCCCACCGCACCACGGTGGTAGCAGCCATGGTGTTCAACGTGCGCCAACATTTCCCGTCGCAGCATATCCCCAGGGCCGCCGTCGACGAAGGTAAAATGAATGCGCTCATCCAGTTGCGCTTCGCTCAGCGAAGCGATATACGCGAGGTAGCGACGATCGCTGGCCAACATCGCCTCTTCCAGCGCTTCCAACGTTGGGGTTTCTTGGGTGTTCAACGCCGTATAGCCATGGCGTTGTCCTTGCAAATTGGCGATAAAAATCTGATCGACGACATAGATATGATTCATCAAGCGAAGCATCAAATGACGCTGCTTAGGCCAAGCATCGGCGTCCACTTTTCGAATGGCGGCGAAGGCCTCCGCATCCGCCCATTGCTTATAATTGAACAGTTGCTCCAAGTGCTTTTTCAATGACATTATGACCTCTTAATTCAGGGGTGCCGTAACGATTTCGACAGCCAGTATAATAGCGCCATCCTGTTATTTTAGGGCGATGGACAAAAAATCCTCCACCGCCCACAGCACCGCGTCGGGCCGTTCCAGAATGCCGAGGTGAGTACGAGCCTCCCCTAACCGTACCACGGAGAAAAACGGCTGCTCGGCGGCAAATGCCTGCTGCTGCCGCAGATAGTCGTCGCGGCGATCCAACGAGTAAATATGCCGGCACGGCGGCGGCGCGCTCATTCCCGCCAGGCGTTGCAGCGGCGAGCCGAATTGCCGGTAGGCCTGTTCGATGGCCACACCGGCGGCACGCCAGAGCCGGTAATCTTCCTGTGCCATCTCGACCTCCAGATGGCGTTTGACCCGATCGTGGCGGATGCCGCCCTGCCAGAAGTCGAACAAGGCGTCGCGCGCCGCCAGCCACTGCTGCGGCTGCTGCATACGGCTCACCGCCGTAAAGAACGCCGGTTCCGGCTGCGTCATGATCCAGTCGAGAAACACCATGCCCCGTATCCGCTGCGGCAACGCTTCGGCCAACGCCACCGCCAGCCAGCTGGCATGCGCCACCGACAGGGTGATCACGTTGTCCAAACGCAGCACCGTCAGCAGCTGACGCACATCTTCCAGCAAATCGTCCGCCGCCAGCGACATCCCCGCCGCTTTTGACGACAGGCCGTGGCCGCGCCAGTCGATGCTGATCACCCGATAGCGTTCGGCGGCCAGAGCGATGAACGGCTCAAATACGGTTTTCGGCTCGCACCAGCCGGGCAGCAACACCAACGTGAGCGGCCCTGAGCCGATATCCTGATAGTCGAGCATCATGTTGGCGCTGTGAAATGCGGTCATATTACCTCCTGCGCGTCTCTCCCCGACCCGTTCGGGAAATACCGACGGGGATAAGGTGACAGCGCAGCAGGCATTGATCTATTGAAGTTCGTGCGGAAAGAGTCCGAGCGCACCTTATGAAAAAATGCGCACGAATTGGAATAGGAACTTAATGGCGGACGCAGGGATAGGCGGCGCTTAACGCCAGCATGATCACCGACGGTGCGGAATAATGCAGCTGCTCAGGATGCTCGTTCAAATACTGCATCACCGCGTCGGCGGCTACGCCGATGCTCATCCCGGCTTCGGGGCAAATATTGCGATTGCCCTGCATGGAGTAGGTATCGAATACGCCGGCGACGTATCCCATGAACATGCCGCCATTCAGCGCTTCGGCCACGGTGGCTTCACCGCTTTTATTTTTTACGTAACCGCCGGATTCCGCCAGCAAACCGCTGCCCGAATAAAACCCCGCATTTGCCATTGAGGAAAATAATAAGGCCGCTAAAAAAGAAACCTGTTTAATCATTGCTGCGCATCCTGCCCATTATCAATTCTGAAGTATTCAAGAATAGCGGCTTTCATGCGAAATAGCGTCGCTTCAGCCGATTTTCAGACAATGGGCAAGGTGGCAACAATTGACATCAACGGAAAGGCGCCGCGTCACCCGCCCCTTCACGCACCACTTCCGGCGAGGATTCGGTCAGATCGATAACCGTCGTCGGCTGTTGGCCGAGGAAGCCGCCGTGGATCACCAGATCGACCACCTTGCCCAGGTGATCGCTGATCTCTTCCGGATCGGACTCGGCAAAGTCATTGCCCGGCAGCATCAGCGTGGTGGACATCATCGGTTCGTTCAGCGCCTCCAGCAGCGCCAATGCGATCGGGTTCGACGGCACGCGCAGGCCGATGGTTTTGCGCTTGTCATTCATCAGACGGCGCGGCACTTCTTTGGTCGCTTTCAGAATGAAGGTGTAGTTGCCCGGCGTATTGTTTTTGATCAGGCGGAACGCCGTATTATCGACGTGCGCATAGGTCGACAGCTCGGACAGATCGCGGCACATCAGGGTAAAGTTGTGGTTGCCGTCCAGCTGACGGATGCGGCAAATGCGCTCCATCGCCGCCTTCTCTTCCAGCATGCAACCCAGCGCATAGCCGGAATCGGTGGGATAAACGATCACCCCGCCCTTGCGCAGCACGTCAACCGCCTGGTTAATCAAACGCGGCTGCGGGTTGTCCGGGTGAATATAAAAAAGCTGACTCATGACTTGCTCCTAAAATGATGCCCGCGCGCGTTGCCACGCGCGTAAAATCAGACCGCCTCGCCCAGCTGCGGCCAATCGCGCCACACCGGCTCGACGCCGCCCGGCAGCCACAGTTTGCGGCCCAGTTCGATCCACGAACAAGGCTGATGAAAATCAGAGCCTTGCGAGGCCAACAGGCGGTAGTCCTGGGCGTATTTCGCCAATTGCGAGCGCTCATGCGGCGCCTGCTGACACTGCGCCACTTCCATGGCGTCGCCGCCGTGTTCGGCGAAATACGCCAGCAAACGTTTCAACCACTTCGCGGTCAGATCGTAACGGCCGGGATGTGCCATCACCGCCTGACCGCCCGATTGATGAATCGCATCAATGGCTTGTTCTATTGTACACCACTGCGGCGGCACGTAGCCGGTTTTGCCCTTGGCCAGGTATTTCTTGAACACCTGCGCCATGTTGTCCGCCACGCCTATCTCCACCAGGTAACGGGCGAAATGGCCGCGGGTCACCGCACCGGCCCCCGCCAACCGCTGGGCGCCGGCATAGGCGTCGAGAATGCGCGCCTTACCCAGACGCGCGCCGATCTCCTGCGCACGGCGATTGCGGCGTTCGGTTTGCTCCGCCAATAGCGCCACCAGCGCCGGGTGCGCGACGTCCATGCCCAATCCAACGATATGGATCTCATGATTTTCCCACAGCGTCGAGATTTCCACCCCGTTGACCAACCGCAGCGGCAACGCCTGCTCCGCAATGGCGGCGGCGGCCTCGGCCAACCCGGCGGTGGTATCGTGATCGGTGATCGCCAGCACGCCCACGCGCATCTCGACCGCCCGCTGCACCAGCTGCGTCGGCGTCAGGTAGCCGTCGGAGGCGGTCGTGTGGCTGTGGAGGTCGTACAGAGTAAAAGCGGTGGATTGGGGGTTACTGTCTGTCAAAACGGCTATCCGGCAATGGCTTGGATTTCTATCATACCTGCGATCGGCGGCCGGACGGAAATCTATTCTGCCCTGGCCGCAGGCGCCGGGCGGATGATGAATAGAATTCACGCTGACCGCTAAAACATTGTGCAAAAAGAGGGTTGACTTTGCCGCCACGAACCAGTTAACTAGTACACAAGTTCACGGCAACGGCCGTGTCAGATGAGCGTTAACAGAGAGAGTCGGCAAATGAACAACTATATTTCTCTTCACGGTTGGTGGCGTACCTCCCTCTTGCGGGCGGTGTAATCGCGCATAGCTGTCATCTGACAATGCAGATTTCCTGAGCCCGCACCTGATGCGGGCTTTTTTATGGACAGAATTCACTGGAACCACCGATGATGAACACCAAACCACAACTGACATTGCTGAAGGCGCAAGCCAGCTACCGGGGCGACCCCACCACCATTTTCCACCAGCTGTGCGGTGCCCGTCCGGCCACCCTGCTGCTGGAATCGGCGGAAATCAACAGTAAACAGAATCTGCAGAGCCTGCTGGTGATTGACAGCGCGCTGCGCATTACCGCACTGGGTCATACCGTCAGCGTGCAGGCGCTGACCGCCAACGGCGCAGCGCTGCTGCCGCTGCTGGACGAAGCGCTGCCGCCCGAGGTGCGCAATCAGGCGCGCCCCAACGGCCGCGAACTGACCTTCCCGGCGATCGACGCGGTGCAGGACGAAGACGCCCGCTTGCGCTCACTGTCGGTGTTCGATGCGCTGCGCACGCTGCTGACCCTGGTGGACTCCCCGGCGGACGAGCGCGAAGCCGTGATGCTGGGCGGCCTGTTCGCCTACGATTTGGTCGCCGGTTTCGAAGACCTGCCGGCGCTGCGCCAGGATCAGCGCTGCCCGGATTTCTGCTTCTATCTGGCGGAAACCCTGCTGGTGCTGGATCACCAACGCGGTACGGCCCGTCTGCAGGCCAGCGTCTTCAGCGAGCAGGCGAGTGAAGCGCAGCGTTTGCAGCAACGTCTGGAACAGCTGCAGACCGAGTTGCAACAAACCCCGCAGCCGATCCCGCATCAAACGCTGGAGAACATGCAGCTGAGCTGCAACCAGAGCGACGAAGAGTACGGCGCGGTGGTCAGCGGGCTGCAAGAGGCTATCCGTCAGGGCGAGATTTTCCAGGTGGTGCCGTCGCGCCGCTTCTCCCTGCCGTGCCCGGCGCCGCTGGCGGCCTACCAGACCTTGAAAGACAACAACCCCAGCCCGTACATGTTCTTCATGCAGGATGATGACTTCACCCTGTTCGGCGCTTCACCGGAGAGCGCGTTGAAATACGACGCGGGCAATCGCCAAATCGAAATCTACCCGATCGCCGGCACTCGCCCGCGCGGCCGGAGTAAGGACGGTTCGCTGGATCTGGATCTCGACAGCCGCATCGAGCTGGAAATGCGCACCGACCACAAAGAGCTGGCCGAGCACCTGATGCTGGTCGATCTGGCGCGCAACGATCTGGCGCGCATCTGCCAGGCCGGCAGCCGCTACGTGGCCGACCTGACCAAGGTGGACCGCTATTCGTTCGTCATGCATCTGGTTTCCCGGGTGGTGGGCACTCTGCGCGCCGATCTCGACGTGCTGCACGCCTACCAGGCCTGTATGAACATGGGCACCCTGAGCGGCGCGCCGAAAGTGCGGGCGATGCAGCTGATCGCCGCCTCCGAAGGCACACGCCGCGGCAGCTACGGCGGCGCGGTGGGCTACTTCACCGCCACCGGCGATCTGGATACCTGCATCGTCATCCGTTCCGCCTACGTTGAAGACGGCATCGCCACCGTGCAGGCCGGCGCCGGCGTGGTGCTGGATTCCATCCCGCAGGCAGAAGCCGACGAAACCCGTAATAAAGCCCGTGCCGTGCTGCGCGCCATCGCCACTGCGCACCATGCCAAGGAGGTGTTCTGATGGCCGATATCCTGTTGCTCGACAACGTCGACTCCTTTACCTACAACCTGGTCGATCAGCTGCGCGCCAGCGGCCACCAGGTGGTGATTTACCGTAACCAGATCGCCGCCGAGGTGATCATCGAACGCCTGGAACACATGACCCAGCCGGTGCTGATGCTGTCGCCCGGCCCCGGCACGCCGTCCGAAGCGGGCTGCATGCCGGAACTGCTGCAGCGCCTGCGCGGCCGGCTGCCGATCATCGGCATCTGCCTCGGTCACCAGGCGATCGTCGAAGCCTACGGCGGCCAGGTCGGCCAGGCGGGCGAGATCCTGCACGGCAAAGCCTCGGCAATCGTTCACGATGGCGCAGGCATGTTCGCCGGCATGGCTAACCCCCTGCCGGTGGCGCGCTACCACTCGCTGGTCGGCAGCAATATCCCGGCCGATCTTACCGTCAACGCCCGTTTCGGCGAGATGGTGATGGCGGTGCGCGACGACCGTCGCCGCGTGTGCGGCTTCCAGTTCCACCCGGAATCGATTCTGACCACCCACGGCGCGCGCCTGCTTGAGCAGACCCTGGCCTGGGCGCTGGCGAAGTAATATAAGGAACACGACGATGCAACCTATTCTTGAGAAACTGTACCGCGCCGAGTCGATGAGCCAGCAGGAAAGCCAACAGCTGTTCAGCGCCATCGTGCGCGGCGAACTGGAGCCGAGCCAACTGGCGGCGGCGTTGATCAGCATGAAAGTCCGCGGCGAGCGCCCGGAAGAGATTGCCGGCGCCGCCAAAGCGCTGCTGGACGACGCTCAGCCGTTCCCGCGTCCTGACTACCCGTTCGCCGATATCGTCGGCACCGGCGGCGACGGCACCAACAGCATCAATATTTCCACCGCCAGCGCCTTCGTGGCGGCGGCGTGCGGCGCGAAGATCGCCAAGCACGGCAACCGCAGCGTTTCCAGCCGCTCCGGCTCCTCAGATCTGCTCGCGGCGTTCGGCATCCGTCTGGATCTACCGGCGGAAGAAGCGCGCAAGGCGCTGGACGATCTCGGCGTGTGTTTCCTGTTCGCGCCGCAGTACCACACCGGTTTTCGCCACGCCATGCCGGTGCGCCAGCAGTTGAAAACCCGCACGCTGTTCAACGTGCTGGGCCCGCTGATCAACCCGGCGCGTCCGCCGCTGGCGCTGATCGGCGTATACAGCCCGGAACTGGTGCTGCCGATTGCCGAAACCCTGCGCGTGCTGGGTTATCAGCGTGCGGCGGTGGTTCACGGCGGCGGCATGGACGAGGTGGCGATCCACGCCACGACGCACGTGGCGGAATTGAACAACGGCGAAATCAGCAGCTACCAGCTCACGCCGCAGTCCTTCGGATTGGAAACCTATCCGCTGGAAGCCTTGCTGGGCGGCACGCCGGAAGAAAACCGTGACATTTTGGCGCGGCTGTTACAAGGTAAAGGCGAGCCGGCGCACGCCGCGGCGGTCGCGGCCAACGTCGCGTTGCTTCTGAAGTTATTCGGACATGAAGACCTGCGCCAAAATGCGCGGCAGGCACTGGATATGATCAACAGCGGGCAGGCCTATGAGCGTGTCATCGCACTGGCGGCAAGAGGATAAATGATGCAGGAAACCGTGCTACACAAGATTGTCCGCGACAAAGCGCAATGGATCGCGGCGCGACAACAGCAACAGCCCCTAGCCGGCTTTCAGAATGACATCGTACCGAGCGAACGCAGCTTCTACCACGCGCTGCAGGGCACCCGGACGGCTTTCATTCTTGAATGCAAGAAGGCCTCGCCTTCCAAGGGTCTGATTCGCGAGAACTTTGATCCGGTGGAGATCGCCACGGTCTATAAAGACTTCGCCTCGGCAATCTCGGTGCTGACCGACGAGAAATACTTCCAGGGCAGCTTCGATTTCCTGCCGCTGGTCAGTAAAACCGTCAGCCAACCGGTGTTGTGCAAAGACTTTATCATCGACCCGTATCAGATTTACCTGGCACGCTACTATCAGGCCGACGCCATCCTGCTGATGCTATCGGTGTTGACCGACGAGCAGTACCGCCAACTGGCGGCGGTGGCTCATAGCCTGAACATGGGCGTGCTGACCGAAGTGATCAGTGAAGAAGAGCTGCAGCGCGCGATCGCGCTGGAAGCGCGCGTGGTCGGCATCAACAACCGCGATCTGCGCGATCTGAGCATCGATCTGAACCGCACCCGTCAACTGGCGCCGCGCGTGCCGCATGGCGTGACGGTGATCAGCGAGTCGGGCATCAACAACTACGGGCAGATCCGCGAGCTGAGCCATTACGCCAACGGTTTCCTGATCGGCAGCGCGCTGATGTCGGAAGCCGATCTGCGCGCCGCCGTGCGCCGCGTGATCCTGGGCGACAACAAAGTGTGCGGCCTGACCCGTCCGCAGGACGCCGCCGCCGCCTATCAGGCCGGCGCCATCTACGGCGGGCTGATTTTCGTTGGGCGTTCACCGCGCTATGTGGACATCACCCGCGCCCGCGAAGTGATCTCCGGCGCGCCGCTGAAGTACGTCGGCGTGTTCTGCGACGCCCAGGTCGATACCGTGGCGTTGACCGTTGAGCGCCTCGGGCTGCATGCGGTGCAATTGCACGGCGCGGAAGACCAGGCCTATATCAGCGCCCTGCGCGCCCGCCTGCCGGCCGATTGCCGCATCTGGAAGGCGCTGAGCGTGAAAGATCGGGTACCGGCACGCGATCTGCAGCATGTTGACCGTTATCTGCTCGACAACGGCGCGGGCGGCACCGGCCAACGCTTCGACTGGTCGGTATTGCAAGGCGAAGATCTGACTAACGTGATGCTGGCGGGCGGCCTGCGCGCCGACAACAGCGTCGAAGCGGCCAAGCTCGGCTGCGCCGGGCTGGACTTCAACTCCGGCGTAGAAAGCGAACCGGGCATCAAAGATCCCGCGCGCCTGGCCTCGGTCTTCCAGACCCTGCGCGCCTACTGAATACGGCTCTATATTAATAACGGATAATAACGGGAACTCTCATGACGCTGCTTAACCCCTATTTCGGCGAATTTGGTGGCCAATACGTGCCGCAAATTCTGATGCCGGCCCTGAAACAACTGGAAGAAGCCTTTGTCAGCGCCCAGCGCGATCCGGCATTTCAGGCAGAATTTATCGATCTGCTGAAGAACTACGCGGGCCGCCCGACGGCGCTGACGCTGTGCAAAAACCTCACCGCCGGCAGCAACACCAAGCTTTATCTGAAGCGTGAAGACCTGCTGCACGGCGGCGCGCACAAGACCAACCAGGTGCTGGGCCAGGCGTTGCTGGCCAAGCGCATGGGCAAAACCGAGATCATCGCGGAAACCGGCGCCGGCCAGCACGGCGTCGCGTCGGCGCTGGCCTGCGCGCTGCTCGGCCTGAAGTGCCGCATCTATATGGGCGCCAAAGACGTTGAGCGCCAGTCGCCGAACGTGTTCCGCATGCGGCTGATGGGCGCGGAAGTGATCCCGGTGCACAGCGGCTCCGCCACCCTGAAAGACGCCTGCAACGAAGCGCTGCGCGACTGGTCCGGCAGCTATGAAACCGCGCACTATATGCTCGGCACCGCCGCCGGCCCGCACCCGTACCCCACCATCGTGCGTGAATTCCAGCGCATGATCGGCGAAGAAACCAAAGCGCAGGTGCTGGAGCGCGAAGGCCGCCTGCCGGATGCGGTTATCGCCTGCGTCGGCGGCGGCTCCAACGCCATCGGCATGTTCGCCGACTTTATCGATGACGTCGACGTTGGGCTGATCGGGGTGGAACCCGCCGGTCTGGGCATCGAAACCGGCCAGCACGGCGCACCGCTCAAGCACGGCCACGTCGGCATCTACTTCGGCATGAAGGCGCCGATGATGCAGACCGCCGAAGGCCAGATTGAAGAGTCCTATTCGATTTCCGCCGGGCTGGACTTCCCGTCCGTCGGGCCGCAGCATGCCTACCTGAACAGCACCGGCCGCGCCGAATACGTGTCGATCACCGACGACGAAGCACTGGAAGCGTTCAAGGCACTGTCGCGCCATGAAGGCATCATCCCGGCGCTGGAATCCTCACACGCCCTGGCTCACGCGCTGAAAATGATCCGTGAAACGCCGCAGAAAGAGCAGATCCTGGTAGTCAACCTGTCCGGCCGCGGCGACAAAGACATATTTACCGTCCACGACATTTTGAAAGCACGGGGAGAAATCTGATGGAACGTTATCAGCAACTGTTCACGCGTCTGGAAAGCAGCAAGGAAGGCGCCTTCGTCCCGTTCGTGACGCTGGGCGATCCTAATCCGGCGCTGTCGCTGCAGATTATCGACACCCTGATCGAAGCCGGCGCGGACGCGCTGGAGCTGGGCATCCCCTTCTCCGATCCGCTGGCGGATGGCCCGACCATCCAAAGCGCGACGCTGCGCGCCTTCGCCGCCGGCGTCACGCCGACCCAGTGCTTCGAGATGTTGGCGGCCATCCGCCAGAAGCACCCGACCATTCCCATCGGCCTGCTGATGTACGCCAACCTGGTGTTCCATAAAGGCATCGATGCGTTTTACCAGCGCTGCGCCGAAGTGGGTGTGGATTCGGTGCTGGTCGCCGACGTGCCCTTTGAAGAGTCTGCGCCGTTCCGCGCGGCCGCCGCGCGCCACGGTATCGCACCGATCTTCATCTGCCCGCCGAACGCCGATGACGATCTGCTGCGTGAAATCGCCTCGCACGGCCGCGGCTACACCTACCTGCTGTCGCGCGCCGGGGTGACCGGCACCGAAAGCCGGGCTCAGCTGCCGCTGCATCACCTGGTGAACAAGCTGCGCGAGTATCACGCCGCGCCGCCGCTGCAGGGGTTCGGCATCTCCGAACCCGAGCAGGTGAAGGCCGCGCTGCAGGCCGGGGCCGCCGGCGCGATCTCCGGCTCGGCAATCGTCAAAATCATCGAACAGCACCATGCCAACCCGGCGGAGATGCTGACCAAGCTGGCGGCCTTCGTCAGCAGTATGAAGCGCGCCACCCGGGCGTGATCCTCTCCAGCGAGCGCCCCGCCGGCGCTCGCTTTAACAGCTTGTTTCCCCTCAAAGTTTATTCCATTTATTTACAGCAAAAATTTGAACAAACTCAGGTCTTGTCTCACAATGAACTTTGTTCGCTATGCATTTCTTCGTTTGATTTGGGGAATGCGCTCGCTGCGGCGAAAAACCGTAGCGAATTTCAACCATAACATTGCATGGAGAGTAATTTATGAAGCTGTTTAAAACCCTTTCAGCCTTGTGCATGGCAGCCGTTGTGGCGGTCGCGGTGAGCGCTTGCGCGCCGACGGCAAAATCTGAGGGAACAGGCGGTTATATCGATGACACCGTAGTCACCACCAAAGTGAAATCGGCGTTGCTGGCGGATAAAAACATCAAGTCGCGCGAGATCAGCGTGGAAACTTTTAAAGGACGCGTTCAGCTGAGCGGCTTCGTGACGTCAAGCGACGACGCCAACCGTGCGGTGCAGGTCACTCGTGGCGTGGCCGGCGTGAAATCGGTTGAAAACGTGATGCAGGTTAAATAATACCGACACAGGGAGGCGCAACGCCTCCCTGTTTGTGGCCATCATCAGAAGCGATAACCCGCCCCGAACATGAACACCCACGGATCCAGACGCGTATCGAAGCTGTGGTGCCCGCCATTCGCATCGTTGAAGCGAGTTTTGGTTTCGATGTTCATCCACCACACCGACATGTTCAGCATCCAGTGCTCATCCAGGTTGTAATCCAGGCCGGCCTGCGCCGCCACACCCCAGGAGTCTTTCAGGTCGAGGTTGCTCAACCCGGCGCTTTTGCCGTAGTCGTTGAACTTCTCGTCGAAGAAGGTGGTGTAGTTAACGCCGACGCCCAGGTAAGGCCGCAGTTTGTCCTGCTTGTCGCCGAAGTAGTATTGCGCCATCAGCGTAGGTGGCAATTGGTGAACGGTCGCCAGATCGGTGCCGCCCAGCGTAACCTTGTGGCGGAATGGCGTTGCGGCCAACAACTCAACGCCGATGTTGTCCGTCACCATGTATCCGAAGGTCAGACCGAGCTGGGTGTTGTTTTTCGCATCCAGCGAACCCAACCCCAATACGTTGTCCGAACCCGCATTTGGACGCACCGTCGCGGTGCCCGCGCGGAACAGGAAATCACCGGCCTGATGCGCACTTGCCAACATAGGCGCCATCATCGTCGCCAATACCACCAGAGTTGTCTTTTTCATTATCCATTCCATTTGTGTGGTTAATCACTCGAGGGGGAATATACCTACTTTCGGGTATTTGTGATCCCATCGGGATCACATCTTATGTGTAAAAATTTAAAATCCCACTAAAAACAAGGTTACCTAACCGCTTAATAAATCAAGGATTGATCTGCATCAAAAAATCGATTTTGTTGCAAATTATCTACATGTTCAAATTTCGGTTGCGGAGAAAAATGCGGCTGAGGTAATTTCATTTTCCGTGTTGGTTTTGGTTGGTGCCGTAAGGAGTCGGTGGGCAATCAAGATGAGCGAAATCCTTAATCCCTGTGTCAGCTGCGGCGCATGCTGCGGTTATTTTCGAGTGTCATTCTATTGGGCCGAAGCCGAAGACGGCGGCGGCACCGTTCCCCTTTCCTTAACGGAGCCTTTGAGCCCGTTCCTGCGCTGCATGCAGGGGACCAACAGCAAGTCCCCCCGCTGCAACGCGCTGGACGGCGAGATAGGCAAAGCCGTGTCCTGCTCGATCTACCTCAATCGGCCCAGCCCGTGCAGAGAGTTCGATCAGTCCGGCGAAAACGGCCTGCGCAACGAAGCCTGCGATCGCGCCCGGGAACGCTACGGGCTGCCGCCCCTGCCGGTGCCCCTGCCGCTCTCGCTGCCTGAGACGACGATCGTTGAAGAAATAGGCGTAGTGCAATTCGCGGGGTGCCACAGCGGCGTGGAACAGGGTACAATCACCCACTGATTTATCTCTGTTTTCCCGACGCCAAGGAGTCTGCATGCCTATCACGGCCAACGCTTTGTACCGTGACAGTTTTAACTTTTTACGCAACCAACTGGCCAGCATCCTGATGCTGGCGCTGTTGGCGGCGTTTATCTCCGTGCTGCTGAATCAGGCCTTCAGCCCCGATGCCGAACAGTTGGCGACGCTCGCTGCCACCACCAGCGATTTCGCTTCGTCTACCGGTATGGGCATTCAGGAAGTGATCCAGCAGATGACGCCGGAACAGCAGATGGTGTTGCTGAAAGTGTCGGCGGCCGCCACCTTCTCCGCGCTGGTCGGCAACGTGCTGCTGGTCGGCGGGATGCTGACGCTGATCCGTCTGGTGTCGCAAGGGGAACGCACCAGCGCCCTGCGCGCGCTCGGTGCCTCGGCGCCCGATCTGCCGCGTCTGCTGCTGCTGCTGTTTATCTGCACCCTGCTGATCCAGCTCGGCCTGACGCTGTTTGTGGTGCCGGGCGTGCTCATGGCGATCGCCTTCGCGCTGGCGCCGGTGATCGCCTCCGTCGACAAGAAAGGCGTGTTCGCTTCGCTCAAGCTGAGCAGCAAGTTGGCCTTCGCCAATGCGCGCGTGATCGTGCCGGCCATGATGCTGTGGCTGGCGGCCAAGCTGCTGGTGCTGTTTTTGGTGAGCCACCTGTCGGTGCTGACGCCGAACGTCGCCAGCGTGGTGTTGACCGCGTTGAGCAACCTGGTGTCTGCCCTGCTGCTGATCTACCTGTTCCGCCTGTACATGCTGCTGCGCGGCTAACGCCGACGCAACCAAAACCCAAGGGGCACGCTTCGGCGCGCCCCTTTTTATTTACCCCACCGTGGCGGCTTCCGCCTGCTCCTTACTCTGAATCAGCTTCAGTGCCAGATACAGGTCCGGCACCAAAATCAGCTCTTTGTCGCGCCCTAAGCGGTTGATGCGGAACCAGCGCGTCAGCTCGGTGCGGCGCCCCGCCAGCACCAGCTTAACATTACGCTGTAACAGGTCGCGTTTCAGCTCGTCGATGGCCGCCAGCACGCTGATATCGGCATGGGTAAAACTGGCTACCGCATCCACCACCACCCAGCGCGGCTGGAACGGCGTGCCGTCGACCAAATTGAGAATACGGCGTTTGAAGTACGCCACGTTGAAATAGGTCAGCGGCGAATTGAAGCGATACATCATGACGCCAGGCACCGCCTTCACCCCATTGTTGTTGCCCATGGAGTGGATCATGCCTTCGTCGTTGACGCCCAGCAGCTGCTCCGTCGGCCGGAAGACGGTGCGAAGAAACTGCATCAGCCCCAGCAACACCGCCAGCCCGATGCCGCTGATCACTCCCACCAGCAGCACGCTGAGGAAGGTAAACAGCGCCAGGCGAAACGCCTGCGCGTTGCGGCGGCGCAAAACCCAGATGCCGCGAATGTCCAGCAGCGACCAGGCCGCATACATCAGCACCACGCCCAATCCTGCCACCGGAATAAACTGCAGCGGCGCCATCAGGAACAGCAAGACGAAGGCGATGACCGCAGCGGCGATGACCGACACCAGCTGGCTCTTGCCGCCGTTGGCGTCATTCACCGCGGTGCGCGAGTCCGCACCGCTGATGGCGAAACCTTGCGACAGCGCGGAGACGATATTCACCAGCCCCAGCGCACGAAACTCGGCGTCGGCGTTCACCTCATAACCGTTCTTGGCGGCAAAGCTGCGGGCGGTGAGCATCATGCTGACAAAACTCACCACCGCCAGGTTGAGCGCCGGGATCACCATGTCGCGCAGCAAGCCGGGCTGGAAGTCCGGCCACTGGACGATCGGCAACACGCCGCTGAAACCGCCCACCGTCACCACGCCATGCTGCTGCAGGCCGCCGGCCCAAGTGACGAACGCCGCCAGCACGATGGCAAACAGCGGCGCCGGCCAGTTAGGCCGCCATTTTTTAAATCCGAGCAGCGTCACCAGCGTCAACAACGACACCGCCATCGTCAACCAGTCGCTGTGCAGCAGGTTGCCGGGCAGCGCGTAGATGCGCTCGATCAGCTGCGCCGGGCGCACCGTGAATCCCAACACCTTGCCGATCTGATCGACGATGATGGTGATCGCTACCCCGTTCAGCAGCCCGCTGAGGATCGGCCGCGACAGCAGATCCGCCAGCGCCCCCAGCTTGAACCGGCTGGCCAGCAGGCACCAGCCGCCCATCATCGCGGTCATCATGATGGTCAGCTGCCAATGGCGCTCCATATTACCCGCCGCCAGCGGCGTCACCACCGCGGCGATCACCGCACAGGTGGCGGCGTCGGGCCCGACGATCAGCTGGCGCGACGAGCCGAACAGCGCATAGGCCACCATCGGCAAGATACAGGAATAGAGCCCCACCACCGGGCTGACCCCGGCCAGCTCGGCATAGGCGATGGCCACCGGCAAGGCGACGGCGGCGACGGAAAGGCCGGCGCGAATATCCGGCTTGAGCCAGCTGCGTTGATACCCCAATAAATGCGTCAAACCCGGCGTCAAGGCCTGGAGAGATTTCCACTGCATGCTGTTTTCCGCGGTAAATTATCTGGTTATTATGACACTTACTATGCGGCCTGCGGCCCGCACTGGCAATGTGCCCGCGCTTTCTTGCGTAAGTTTATGCAAATTCCTGCTTTCGCGGCAGAAATCCGCCGGCCAAACGCCGATAATCGGCAACGCCCGGCGGTACACAGAGCTCGCCGAATCCGGTATAGTCGGCCGATGAACAGATGATGGATTGATTTATGAAGCAGTTTCTTGATTTCCTCCCGCTAATTGTCTTTTTCGCTTTTTACAAGCTGTACGACATTTACGTCGCTTCCGGCGCGTTAATTGTCGCCACCGCGCTGGCGCTGGTGTTCACCTGGGTGAAATACCGCAAGGTCGAGAAGATGACGCTGATCACCTTCCTGATGGTGCTGGTGTTCGGCACCCTGACGCTGGTGTTCCACAACGATTTGTTCATCAAATGGAAGGTCACGGTGATTTACGCGCTGTTCGCGCTGGCGCTGCTGATCAGCCAATGGGTGCTCAAAAAACCGCTGGTTCAACGCATGCTGGGCAAAGAGCTGACGCTGCCGGACAAAGTGTGGAGCAACCTCAACCTGGCCTGGGCGGTCTTCTTCCTGGCCTGCGGCCTGGCGAACATCTATGTCGCCTTCTGGCTGCCGCAAAGCGTCTGGGTCAATTTCAAAGTCTTTGGCCTGACGGTGCTGACGCTGGTCTTCACCCTCCTCAGCGGTATCTATATTTACCGGCACATGCCGGAAGAACAGAAAAAATAGTTACAAAATTGTTAATGCCTGCGGCGCTTGCCGCGGGCAGTATGATGTTATTCCCTCCTTTTAAAAGCAGACTGCTATGACACAACAACGACCTTTACCCAGCGGCGAGCTGGTGCTGCGCACGCTGGCCATGCCGGCCGATACCAATGCCAACGGTGATATCTTCGGCGGCTGGCTGATGTCGCAAATGGACATCGGCGGCGCCATCCAGGCCAAAGAGATCGCCGAAGGGCGCGTGGTGACCGTGCGCGTGGACGGCATGACCTTCCTGAAACCGGTGGCGGTAGGCGACGTGGTTTGCTGCTATGCGCACTGCATCCGCACCGGGCGCAGCTCGATCACCATCAATATCGAAGTGTGGGTCAAGAAAGTCTCCTCCGCGCCGATCGGCCAGCGCTACCGGGCGACCGAAGCGGTGTTCACCTATGTGGCGGTCGATGCGGAAGGCAACTCGCGCGCGCTGCCTGAGGGCAAAATGAATTTCCGCGTCGGCTTCGAAGAATAAGCCGGCGGCTGTACCGCAAATGCAAAAAGGGTCGCCGAGGCGACCCTTTCTTTTTGGGTGGTGACCGAACTCAGTTCACTTCGGTCGTGCCGTTCAGCTTGAAGCGGATGGTGACGGTGCGATCTTTCGCTTCTTTGGCCTCATAGCGCCATTTACGCATCGCCTGCTTCACTTCACGCTCGAACATATTGCGCGGCTCGGCCGACAAGATGCGCACGTTGCTGACGCGCCCGTCGCTGTCGATATCGAACTGTACCCGCACGTTGCCTTCGATCTGCAAAGCCTGGGCCCGCGGCGGATAGAGCGGATTGGCGCGGCTGATCGGTCTTGGCCCGACCTCGCGCGAGTTGCCCTGCACCGGCGCGGCAGGCGCCTGTTTCACCGGCGCTTTATCGATCGGTTTGGCCGGTGAATCGTTGTTGAACGGCGACGGCTCGCGCGGTTCGACCTTCTTCGGCTCCGGTTTAACCTGTTTTTCGACCTTCGGCTTCGGCTTAGGCTTCGGTTTCGGCTTGACCGGCTCGGGTTTCACGATCGCCTTCGGCGGCGGCTCCACGATAGGTTCCGGTTCTGGCTCCGGCTCAGGTTCGACCTGCGGTGGCTCCGGCTCGGCCGGCGCCGGTGGTGGCGGCTCGGCCATCGCGGCGGTGTTGACCATCATGACGCTGATCGGCGCGTCCTCTGGCTTCGGCAGCTCCACCACTTCTTTTACCGAAGCGTAAAGCAATCCCGCCACCAGGGCGCTGTGCAGGCCTACGGACAAGACGAAAGGCACGGATATACGGCGATTAAGGAACATCTTTTTTAGCGGCATAATGATTCTGTTTCCTCTGGTTCGCCAAGTTTAAATGCAAATAGCAATCATATTCAATAACGAAAGGCAAACTATCGCTTTAATCGTCAGTCTGCGCGGCTAAAACCAGCAAACTCATAAGGATATTAACCTCACCGTTGCTTTTTTATCGCCGGAACAACACGCTTCATTAACGTTTGGCCGGGCGTCAAAAAGTAAAAATCCGCCTTCATAGAAGGCGGCTTTGACTACGCCCCAGAGGGGCGCTCTAAGTTCGGACTCATAGAGCCC
>NZ_JBZXDO010000028.1:0-57310 GCF_058725505.1 Serratia sp. A07 | reverse complement strand
CCCACCTCCTGCGGATCTTTCTCCCTACGGTTCATGATTAGGAAACCCAAAAAGGGTCGATTCAGTTTCCTAACCATCAAGGCAGCGACAGCGATTACCGCCAGGCAGACCTGACCTGGCGCACCTCGCTGTTGGAAACCCGCGCCGGGCTGTACGGCAACCGTAACGATTACACCCGCTGGGGCGAAGTCAGCGGTTCGCTGGTGGCGATGAACGGCGGCGTATACGCCACCAACACCATCAACGACGCCTTTGCCCTGGTTTCGACCAACGGCTACGCCGGTATTCCGGTCAGCTACGAGAACCAGCGCATCGGCGTCACCAACGACAAAGGCTACCTGTTGGTGCCCACCGTCACTTCGTATTACCACGCCAAATTCCAGATTGATCCGCTCAATCTGCCGGCGGACGTCAATTTGCCGTCGGTAGAAAAAACCGTCGCCATTCGCGATCACAGTGGCTACCTGGTCGAATTCCCCGTCCAGCGCCTTTCCGCCGCCGACGTGGAGCTGGTCGATACGCAAGGCAAACCGCTGGCCAACGGCAGCCAGGTGGCGGTGATCGGCAGCAATCAACAAAGCTACGTCGGGTGGGATGGCATGACCTATATCGACCCGGTGCAGCAACACAACCGGCTGAGCGTGATCCCGGCCGACGGCGGCGCGCCGTGCCAGGTCAGCTTCAGCCTGGCCAACCCGCAGGGGCTACAGCGCGTCGGTCCCCTCGTCTGCCAATAACACACGGAGAAGAAGAACGATGTCTCGGCAAGTGAAAATTCTTTTGGCGGCGCTGCTGCTGCTGTGCGGGCAACGCGCGCTGGCGGACTGCGCCACCACCAACGGCACGGTGACCCTGCCCAGCAGCAACTCCTTCGCCGTCTACAACGGCCAGATCAGCGCCCAGGGTACCGCCGGGCTCAACTGTACCGGGCTGGGGCTCAATCTGTTGACGCAAAACACCGTCACGGTCAAGATCGCCTCCACCACCAACAATATGGCCCTGCTGAACGGCAACGGCTCCGGCGATAAAATTTCCTATCTCATCTACCCGGATGCCAACTACCAATACCCCTACAGCGTCGGCCAGACCATCGACTACAGCTCGCTGAACCTGCTGTCGCTGATCCTGATCTCTTCCAACGTCAACTTTCCGGTGTACATCAAAACGGTGGCGGGTGCGAACGTCAGCGCCGGCACCTATACCGACACCATCAATCTGGTGTGGAACTACCATATTTGCGGCCTGGGCCTGATAGGGCTGTGTATCTGGTGGGACGGCACCAACCAACCCAGCACCGTGACCATCACCGCAGTCATCACCAAAAGCTGCCTGATCAATACCGCCAATAACGTCAACTTCGGCAGCATGGCGCTGGTGGGGCAATTCAACCCGATCAACCAGAGCATCACCCTGACCTGCACCAAATCCCAGTCATACAGCTCCTACTTTACCAACGGCAACAACCCCATCACCGGTTGGCGGCAAATGCTCAGCGGCACCAGCAACTTCCTGCAGTATCAGATCTACCTGCCCAACACCAGCACCGTGTGGAGCAGCACCAACGCGCAAAGCGGCACCGGCACCGGCCTGGCGCAAAGCATTCCCTTTACCGCCGCCATCAATCCGGCGCAGACCGAAGTGCCGGTCGGTACCTATCAGGATAACGTCAGCTATGTCGTGACCTATTAGCCTGGCCGCTAGCCGCTCAGGAAGAATGTTGCCAGAATGTATTTTTTATGTGGCATTTTTTGCTCATTTGGCTATGCTCATACCGATGGCCTTACTGGTCTAACCTCCTACCACATCATTGAGCAAGGAGTTCCCATGAGCAAAACCGTCGTAAAAATTGGCAGCTTCGAGGTCGATGACGCGCATCTTCACGCCGGCACCGACCGCGCCGGCACCCTGAGCATTCCCTGCAAGTCCGATCCGGACCTGTGTATGCAGCTCGACGGCTGGGATGAACACACCAGCATTCCGGCGATCCTCAACGGCAAACAGTCGCTGCTGTACAAGCAGCACTACGATCGGCAGGCGGACGCCTGGGTGATGCGGCTGGCATGAAAATACGCCGGGCCTGCTGACGACGCGCTGCTTTCATCGGAAACAGCGCGTTTTTTTATGCGATGGCGATGCCGCGGCCGGCAAAGAAAGGCGTGAAGCGGTTGAGCGGCAGCTGTACCCGCTCGCGCGTCGCCGAGCTGTCGCCCGAAGGGTTGTGGAAAGTCACGCTTTGCGTATCGGCGGCGGTGATCAGCACCAGATGCCCGCCTCGCTGCGGCGGCAGGCTCTCGGGCCGGCGAATGGAGGGGTGCACCGAGGCGATAAAGTAGCGGTATTGGCTAAGCAGCGCCGATAACTCGGCGGCCTCCAGCCCCACCTTCACCTCCGCTTGCAGCGCAAACTGCTCGCGCACGTACTCGACGAACGGCGCGTAAATCAGCCCTTTTATCCGCTCCCCCTCGCGCACATAGGCACCGTAAGGCAGGCTGCGCCGCGCCAGCTCCAGCAGCGGTGGCGCTTCGCCGTCGCGGTGGCTCAGCACCATTTTCAGGCAGGCCATGCCGCATACGTGGTTGGCCCACTCGACGTACTCCGCCCGATCGCGGGCGCCGCTGCGCGCCCAATTCTCGTCTTGCGCCAGCGTCATGCGGCCGGCGATCAGATCGGCGGCCAGCTCCGGGCTTGCCCACTGGCATTCGTAGGGAACGGCGCGCATCCGTTTAGAACTTGTCGACGACTTTGAAATTCATCAGCACCAGCGTCATGTCCGGCGAGAACAGATCGTACTCTTCGAAGAAACGCTGCAGCTCTTTGCGCCAATGCGCCAGCGAACGATCGCCCTCGCCTTCGGCAAAGGCGTGCGCTTCATCGACCTGATCGTAAATTTTCATTTCCACCGCGGTCAGTTCAACCGCGCAGACCGGTTCACCTTTGCCGTCCACCACCAGGAACAGATCGCCGGCCTGCGGGATCCCTTCGCCGTCCAGGTTGGAACAGGTGGCCGTTTTGGTGCCATTGAGGATCAATTGCACTACTTCATCGGCCTGCTGCTCGGTATCGCCGAACGCCCAGCGCTCAAGGTGCTCATATTTCTGTGGAATTGCCGTCGCCATGATTATACCTTTTGGAAAAATGCATCAATGCAGACAGGATAGTACAACGTATTGCCGGCCGTCTGCATCCGTCGCAAGCGCGACTGCGCGTTCCGCCACCGCCGCCTTTACGAGTTTTTACCGTTCTTCGCTGTGCCTGTCGCGCTGCCGGGCGCATACTGCGGACATTATTCAACCAGTGGCAACCGCCAGGCGGCAACATGCGGCAAGACGACATCGATGCTGACGATACCTTCAGCGATTTACTCAACGGCGTCGCCCTGGTGACGCTTTTCCTCATCACCCTCGTCGGCGGGTGGTACTTCAGTTAAGGGGGCAACGTGGCAACAAAACGCATGGGCAACAAACTCAGTAAAATGGTCGTGGTGCTGCTGCTGATCTGCCTGGCGTTGCTGCTGTTGCGTTGGGCGGCAATCGCCTTCGGTTAAGCTCGCGAACCGGCGCCGGCCAAGCGCCGGCGTCGTGCTCACCGCCGCCCTGGCGCGGTCGGCTCCAGCAGCTCCCGCAAATAGGCCAGACGCGCTTCCCCTTGTGGCAACCAGCGGCGGCACAGCCAATGTTGCGTTTCACCCGTGCGGCTGAGGCGGTAGTACTCCGCCAAGGTTTCGACCCAGTTCATGATGTTTTCTCCTGCTTTTCGACACCGCCAGTATTGAGCGTAAAAACCAGAAGAAATACTGATGGCTTGTTTTTTATGCTTCCTGTTTTGGGTGGCCGGTAGCGAAGCCGCAGTTCAGCTGCTACATTGGGCAAAAATCAACCAGCCGAGGTAGGCCATGACGTTCTCGGAACAGGAGATTAAACCCGTATGGGATGAGGTCGCACGCCTGATCGGCGACGGCGTGATGCAGCTGCGCCATCGTGGCGAAGCGCTGTCGGTGGAAACGCTGGAAAAACATCTGGCGCGGCAGCTGGCGGACAGCAACGATATCGAACGGCGCATCCTGCTCGGCGCCGCCATCAACATGTTGAAAGGCGGAAAATGAATCGCCAACCGAAAAGGTTGGCGATCCGACAGAAGCCCGAGGTATGCAAGCCCGGCCTTCTGCGCGCTACTATGTCACGCTAATATGACGGAATTAATAGGAATTGTCGGGTTTTTACCCAAAACGCCCTATTTTTGTTGCCAACATTACGCCAACACGAAATCGCTGGCATCCAGCGGCTGCCCCACCACTTTCACCAGGAAATCGCTGGCGCCAAAAGCGCCGCCCAGGTTGATCGCCACGTCGCTGACGTGACTTTGCGCGTCATAGCTCAACATCGCTTCACCCGCCTTGCCGCTGAACTGTTCGACGAAGCGAATGCCGTCCACGCTGCCGGTGTTGAACAGCGTCAGATCGATCTTGTCTTCACCGCGCACGAAGTCGCGGATCCAATCCGGTGCCGCCGCCGTCGATTCATCCGCCGCGAAATAGACGAAGGTGTCCTTGCCGGCGCCGCCCCACAGCTGATCCGCCCCTTTGCCGCCATACAGCACATCATCGCCCGCGCCGCCCTTGAGCACGTTGTCGGCGGCGTTGCCCACCAGCACATCGTTGCCCGATCCGCCGATGGCATTTTCAATCGTTACGCCTGCGGCGATGGACACGTTGCCTTTCAGGCCGCCAACGTCCGAGAACGCTTTTTCATTCAGGTTGATGCGCTGATTCTGGCCAAAGCCGGAGAAGTCGAAGGTGTCGTTACCGCCGGCATCCCAGGCGGTGAAAATAATCTTGTCCTGCGCGCCGGTAGCGGTGAGGAAGTCGCGATCGGTATTGGAATTGAAGCCGTAGATCGTATCGCCGGTGCGGGTGTTCATGTTGGCGCCGTAGAAATGCTGGATCGCCGTAATGTCGTTGAGCAGCGGCCCGGAAGAGTACGCGCCTTTAAAGTCCTGCCCGGTGTTGCTTTCGCTGAAATAGCTCATCACGCTGTGGGCGCGGCTGTCCTCGAAATAGGTTGCGTCCTTGCCGTAGGTGATGCTGACGCCCGGCGCGGCGTTATAGTCGCCCGGATGCTGCAGCCCCAGCGCATGGCCGATTTCATGGGTGAAGGTCTGGCGACCGTACTCGTTCTCATGGATCTGGTTGTTGACGAAGGTGTGGTTCTTGGCGTTATACCAGGTTTGCCCGGCAACCGAAGGCGAGGTATCCGGGTTATACGCAAAGGCATAGGAGCCGCGCGAGCTGTAGTCGAACAGGCCGAATTTGATGTTGGCGGCGGCGGTGTTGCTGGTTTCGGTAAAGGTGACGTTGGCCACGTCGGACCATGACTGCAACGACAGTTTGGCCTGCTCGCGCTGTTCGGCGTTAAAGCTGCTGAAGCCGCTGATGCCCATGCTCGACATGGTGCTCGGCGCCTTTTCCCAGAAGCTGAAGGTCAGGGAGACCGGCGTGTCGGTCACGCCCTTGTCGTGCCAACTGCGATCGCCGCGCACCAGCTCCAGGCCGGCGTTTTCGAACGTTTTCGACGGATGAAGCACGGTAATGCTGTCGTCTTCATCGGGTTTATAAGCGCCCAGCAGGGCTAATACGCCTTCGGCCTTAACGGAAGCATTGCTTGATGACATAACCTTATCTCCATATTCGTCAATTCAATCGGGGGGATGCCCCAACTGGCGGATTGCCTGAACGGCAGCGGCCCGGTGTTGAATCAATACGGGGATATCGGTAATGCGGTGGCGCCTTCCCTCGGCACTCTGAATGAGAACGATAATCCCTTAAGAGAAAAGAATAGACACATTTTCGCCGAGTACAGAATTTTCTTAGATAAAGTCCGACTATGCATTTGCGCCATACGAATGATTTTCAAGGTAATCATCAGCATTATCACGATAAGCGGAAGAAACGCATAAAAAAACCGGGGCAATCCAACCCCGGCTATCCATAAGAAATTCTGGACTCAGACTAACCAACCGAGCAGCAGCGTCGCGCCGATGACCGTGGAAGCGCCGCCGATGCGCGTGGCGATTTGGGCGAACGGCATTAGCCCCATGCGGTTAGACGCCGACAGGATTGCCACGTCACCGGTGCCGCCCAGGCCGCTGTGGCAACAGGTGACGATCGCCGCTTCCACCGGGAACATCTTCAGGTAAGGCGCAATCAGGAAACTGACCAGCCCCATCGACAGCACCACCGAGCCGCAGACCACCACATAACCGACCGAGAACACCGCCACCACGCTTTCCAGCGGTACGTACAGCATGCCCAGACCGATCATCAGCGGCCACACCAGCGCCGTGGAGACGAACTTGTAGAAACTGTGCGCGCCGGTTTCCATCGAGGCTGGGATCACCCGGCAGTACTTGCACAACACCGCGAACATGATCATCAGCACCGGGCCGGGAATATGCACGATGTGTTCGAACAGGCCACCGACGATAAAGAAGGCGCAGATCACCAGCAGACCGCCGCCCATCAGTTGGAAATCGACGTTGCCGCTTTGCTCCTTGATGGCGAACATCGCGTTCTCCTGCGCCGAGCGGATCAGCATGCCGTCGCCGCTCAGTGCCTTGCGCTGCATGCCGATGCGAGCCAGCACCCCGGCGGTCACGATGGCGAAGATATTGCCCAGCACCGCCGCCGGCGCCAGCTGCGCGACGTAGACGTCCGGCGTCGCTCCCAGGATCGCCGAATAGGCCAGCGACAGCGGTAAAATCCCCTCGCCGATGCCGCCGCCGATGATCGGCACGATGATGAAGAAGAAGGTGTGATAGAAGGTAAAACCGAACAGCTTGCCCACCAGCAGCCCGGTGATCACCGCCGTCACCGTACCGACCACCAAGGGCACGAACATGCGAATCATCCCCTGGATCAGGATCACCCGATTCATGCCGAGAATGCTGCCGACCACCAGACTGGCGATAACGAAATACAGCAGGTTGGCGTCTTTCATCAGCAAATGGACGGTGCCCATGACGTTAGGCTGGAAGACATTGAAATAGACCAGCACCGACGGCACCATCAAACACAAAATGGCCGGCCCGCCGATATCGCGCAGCACGGGAATGCTTTTTCCCAACTGCGCCAGCGCAAAGCCCAGCGTCATTATCACCGCCAGGCCGCCGATCATATTCTTCGGCAGGAAGTTGGCATAGGCGGAAATCGCCACGATCGCGCAAATCGTGATAAACAATGCGATCGGTACCGCACCGATATCTATTTGACGAAGTTGATTAATTAATCCTGAGGATTCGGACGATGCCGTATTTTTATCACAGGCCAGTTCTGCATTTATCTGTTTCATTATTCACCCTGCTGACAAGCGTACAGTACGGTTAGATTCACCTGGCGCAACGATCTTGCCATAGCCAAGTAAAAACAAATGATTACGAAAAATCCTATTGTGGATTTCGCTTTTTCTAATAAGAAATAAAACAGTAGACAGCTCTGACGATATGATAAAAAATAAAAATGCAAAACTAAATTACGCCCGCGGAATTCAATATTGTGACCCTCCGCCAAGGTTAGTTTTAATTAATTATCGTCAGCATTTTGTAATTAAAGTAATCGGGTTTAAATTCGCTGCTATGCTATAGGAGGGTGAAAAAGCCCCCTGCTTTATTAATAAAGAACCGGAAACGCATTAGCTGAATCCGGTCAGCTTGATCCGAACCTTAATCCTGCGCGCGGCACCGCACGGGAAAGAGGCATAATATGACTCATAAGGAAGTAGAATATGTCTTCACGCGCTGTTACCCCACAAACCCTCGCTCGCTACGGCATTCATCAGGCCGCCGACGTCGTCTATAACCCCAGCTATGAATTACTGTTCGCCGAAGAGACCCGCGCCGACCTGCCGCCGCTGGAACGCGGCACCCTCACCCAGCTGGGCGCGGTCAACGTCGCGACCGGTGAATTCACCGGCCGTTCGCCGAAGGACAAATACATCGTGCGCGACGACACCACGCGCGATACCGTCTGGTGGTCGGACAACGGCACCGGCAAGAACGACAACCAGCCGCTCTCCCCGGAAGTCTGGCAGCATCTGAAAACGCTGGTGGGCAACCAGCTCTCCGGCAAGCGTTTGTTCGTGGTGGACGCGTTCTGCGGCGCCAACGCCGACACGCGCCTGAAAGTGCGCTTCATCACCGAGGTGGCCTGGCAGGCGCACTTCGTGAAAAACATGTTTATTCGCCCGAGCGACGCCGAACTGGCAGACTTCGAGCCGGACTTCGTGGTGATGAACGGCGCCAAATGCACCAACCCGGACTGGCAGCAGCAAGGGCTGCATTCGGAGAACTTCGTCGCCTTCAACCTGACGGAACGCATGCAGCTGATCGGCGGCACCTGGTACGGCGGCGAGATGAAGAAAGGCCTGTTCTCGATCATGAACTATCTGCTGCCGCTGAAGGGCATCGCCTCGATGCACTGCTCGGCCAACGTCGGCGAGCAAGGCGACGTGGCGGTGTTCTTCGGCCTGTCCGGCACTGGCAAAACCACCCTCTCCACCGATCCGAAGCGCCAACTGATCGGTGATGACGAGCACGGCTGGGACGACGACGGCGTGTTCAACTTCGAAGGCGGCTGCTACGCCAAGACCATCAAGCTGTCGCCGCAGGCGGAGCCGGAAATCTATCAGGCGATCCGCCGCGATGCGCTGCTGGAAAACGTCACCGTGCTGGCCGACGGCAGCATCGACTTCGACGACGCCAGCAAAACCGAGAACACCCGCGTCTCCTATCCGATTTATCACATCGAGAACATCGTCAAACCGGTGTCCAAAGCTGGCCATGCGCGCAAGATCATCTTCCTGACCGCCGACGCCTTCGGCGTACTGCCGCCGGTATCGCGCCTGACGCCTGAGCAGACCCAGTACCACTTCCTGTCCGGCTTCACCGCCAAGCTGGCCGGCACCGAGCGCGGCATCACCGCGCCGACGCCGACCTTCTCCGCCTGCTTCGGCGCCGCGTTCCTGACGCTGCACCCGACGCAGTATGCCGAAGTGCTGGTGAAACGCATGGAGGCCGCCGGCGCCCAGGCTTACCTGGTCAACACCGGCTGGAACGGCAGCGGCAAACGTATCTCGATCAAAGACACGCGCGGCATCATCGACGCCATTCTAAATGGCGACATTGAGCAGGCCGAGACCTTCACGCTGCCGATCTTCGGGCTGGACGTGCCGACCGCGCTGCCGGGCGTCGATCCGTCGATTCTCGATCCACGCAAAACCTATGCCGACGAATCGCTGTGGCAGGAGAAGGCGCAGGATCTGGCGCAGCGCTTTATCGATAACTTCGCCAAATATACCGTCACCCCGGCGGGCGAAAAACTGGTGAACGCCGGGCCTAAACGGTAACGGCATTCTCCCGCTCAAGGGCCGATTCGTCGGCCCTTTTTTGTTTTCACTCCTCTTCCAGCAAACCCGGCATCACCAGCGCCACCGCCGCCGCGATGCGCTCGTCGATCGCGCTGCCCGGCGGCAACAGCCCCAGCGTCATCTGCCGCAGCGGTTCGGCGATGGTCATCGCCAACAGCAGGTCGCTGGTTTGCGCCCAGTCGCGCTCACGCAGCCACCCGCACTGCTGCTGGCGCTGCAGCCAGTCCGCCACCGTCGCCCGGCCGCGCTGAATACCGTTGCGCTGGTAGCTGTCCAGCAGCCCCTCGCGCCCCGGAAATTCGCTTTGCAGCAGCCGGAACATGCCCACCGCTTCCGCACTCAGCACCTGCTGCGCGATGGCCTGCAGCCCTTTTTCCAACAACGGCGCAACCGCCGCCCGCTGCCCGGCATCCTGGGCGAAGGCCGGCTGAAACGCCTCGGTCCAACCGCTTACCGCCTGCGCCACCAGTTCGTCGCGGTTGGCGGCAAAGCGATACAGGGTTTTTTTAGCCACCCCGGCGCGTTTCGCCACCGCATCCACCGTCGCCGCGGCATAGCCACCGTCGATCAGCAGTGCCAACGTCGCCTGAACCAGCGCCGCGCGCAGCGCCGTTTCCGGCGTGGCCGGCCGGCCGCGAGCACGCAGCGGTTCTGTATTCGGGTTTGCCATATTTATTCCTCACAAGCGTTGACAGACACAGCATAGCGGCATAGCCTTATTTTGGAAACACAATTCGTTTCCAAAATAAAAAAGGAACCCATTATGACACATCCTTCCCTGCTGGCGCCGTGGGGCGTTAACGATATCAACGAGTTGCTCAGGCCCGAACCGCTGCGGCTGGAGATGGGGCTGAGCCGCAGCGCCGACGGCCTGCTGACCGTCGCGGTTCGCACCGACCTGCACGGCTGCAAAGGGCGCATGCTGGACTGGTGGTTCACCTTCTTCGAAACGACTCAGCATATCAACTGGTGGCACCCGCACGATCACGTCGAACACCGCGGCTGGGATCGCCACTGGAAAAAGGGGGAAAGCTACGTCGGCGCCAGTATCGAAGCGGTCGAGTGGTTGGCGGAGCTGCCGCCGGTCGCGGCACGCCTCAAGTTTCACGCCGCCGAGGACTTCTTCTCGCCGCAGCCGCTGCGCCAGGCGCGCGACGCGCAGGCGCTCTCCGCCGCCGTTTGCGCGCGCATCGGCTTCGGTAACCAGGTGGCGCTGGATGACAACGGCGATCC
Source organism: Serratia sp. A07 (assembly GCF_058725505.1). Classification (NCBI taxonomy): domain Bacteria; kingdom Pseudomonadati; phylum Pseudomonadota; class Gammaproteobacteria; order Enterobacterales; family Yersiniaceae; genus Serratia; species Serratia sp. A07. The sequence continues at coordinate 46,661 of NZ_JBZXDO010000028.1, read as the reverse complement.
CTGCGACGGCGAGATGCTGCACCTGGTGCGCGACACGCCCTATGGCTGCGTGCTGCGCAGCCGCTTCCTGCTGGGCAAAGCCTGCGCCAACGCCCACGACGAGCTGCCGGACGACATCGGCTTTAACCTGATGCGCCACTGCTACAACGAGTTCAGCTATCTGGCGCAGTTCCTGCCGTCGCTGTACTACGCCGAAAACGGCCGCGAACCGGCGCCGTTGCTCTGGTAATGCGTCAGCGGGGACCTGTTAATTTTTCGCGATGCCGCTATAGTGATTTTCATCGCCATTCCCGCGTTTATGACGGAGAACTCATGGAAAACCCCAGCTATAGCGGCGGCTGCCTGTGCGGGCATATTCGCTTTCAGGCACGCGGCCTGCCTGGCAATCCGCACAGCTGTTCCTGCGATTTTTGCCGCCGCCACTCCGGCGCGCCGACGCTCTGTTGGGTCGAATTTCCGCGTCACGCCATCGAGTGGAACGGCCCGGGCGGCATGCCGGCCCTATACCGTTCTTCACCCTATTCCAGCCGCGCCTTTTGCCCACGCTGCGGCAGCACGCTGGGGGCGATCGACGACGAGCCGACGGTGGCACTGGCCACCGGCAGCTTCGATCGGGCCGATCTGCCGGAGCTGTGCCCGACCTCACATGCGTTCGCCGATGTTTGCCCCGAATGGTGGCGTATCGACGGCAGGCGCTGAGCGCCTCACAGTTCCCGCTGAAATCAATTGATTGTTTTGTCGTATAAATTTAGAACTGACGAACAATAATTCAAAAGTATGGGAACGGGGATGAATCAACAGACTCTCGACGCGCGCCGCTCGCGTCAGGCGTTACTGGCCGGCTCGGTCGGCAACTTTATCGAATGGTACGAGTTCGGGGTGTACGGGTTCCTGGCCACCGTTATCGCCGCCAATTTTTTCACGCTGCAGGGTGAAAACGAAATCACCAGCCTGATCCTCACCTACGCCGCCTTCGCGCTGGCGTTCTTCTGTCGGCCGATCGGCGCGGTGATCTTCGGTCGCATCGGCGATCGCATCGGCCGTCGCCCGACGCTGATTGCGGTTCTGCTGCTGATGACGCTGGCCACCGCGCTGATCGGCGTCATGCCGACCTATGCCTCGATCGGCGTCGCCGCCCCGCTGCTGCTGACGCTGCTGCGCATGTTTCAGGGGCTGTTCGCCGGCGGCGAATTCGGCGGCGCCGTGTCGCTGATGACCGAGTTCGCCCCGAAGGGCAAGCGTGGGCTGTTCGGCGCCTGGCAGTCGCTGACCGTCGCGCTCGGCCTGCTGGCCGGCGCTGGGCTGGTGGCGCTGCTGGCCGCGCTGCTCAGCGCGCAGCAGCTGCATGACTGGGGCTGGCGCATTCCTTTCCTGCTGGCGCTGCCGATGGGCGCCGTGGCGCTGTGGCTGCGGCTCAAGCTCGAGGAAACGCCCACGTTCACCCAGGCGCAGCAACATGCGGAACACGCCGCCGCGCCACCGGAAGCGAAGCTGGGCGGCGTGGTGAAAACCATTCTGATCGGCATCGGCCGCATGATGGGCTGGTCGGCCGCCGGCTATACCTTCCTGGTGGTGATGCCTTCCTATTTGCAAACTTCATTGCACGCCACCTTCCAGCAGGCGCTGGTGGCGACGGTGCTGGCCAACGTCGGCTTCGCCCTGACCATTCTGCCGGCGGGCATCATCAGCGACAAACTGGGGCGTACAACGGTGATGCTGACGGCGGTGGCGGCGGTGATCCTGTTCACCTTCCCGCTGCTGCACCTGTTGCAGGATGCGCAGAGTTCACTGTGGGCCAAAGGGCTGGCGGTCATGATCGCCGGCGCCGTAGTCGGCCTGCTGGCCGGCCCCGGCCCGGCGATGCTGGCGGAGATGTTCCCGACCCGGGTGCGCTATACCGGCTTGGGGCTGGCTTACTCGCTGTCCAATGCGGTGTTTTCCGGCTCGGCCGGGCTGATTATCACCGGCCTCATCAAACAGACCGGTAATATCGACATTCCCGCCTACTACGTGGTCGCCACCTCGGTGGTCAGCCTGTTTGCGCTGATGACGCTGCGCCGCGACGACCATCTGCGCTCGCTGAACGAACGTTAATCCTCCGGGGGCACATCGCCCCCTTACCAACTCGTGACCTCGATCACAACGCCAAAATGTTAACGTTAACTTTTGTGATTAACATCGCACGCGTGATATCTGCTGGCTTCATCCCCTTGCGAGTTAACGTTAACAATAGAGCTAACTTCACTCACCGGGGCCCTACCCATGAACCGCGAAACTAAAAAATATTACGTGCTGCTCAGCGGCCTGCTGTTCTTCTTTTTCTTCACCTGGTCTTCCAGCTTTTCGCTGATCTCACTGTGGCTGAATCAGAAGATCGGCCTGAAAGGCGCCGAGACCGGCCTGATCTTCTCCGCTATCTCGTTGGTGGCGCTGTGCGCACAGCCACTGTACGGGTTTATTCAGGACAAACTTGGGCTGCGCAAGCACCTGCTGCAGTTTCTCGGCGTGATGCTGCTGCTGACCGGCCCGTTCTTTATCTACGTTTACGCCCCGCTGCTGGCCAGCAGCCTGCCGCTCGGCGCGCTGGTCGGCGGGGTATTTATCGGCGCCACCTTCTTCGCCGGCATCGGCGCGCTGGAATCTTATACCGAGCGAGTCAGCCGCATCAGCGGTTTCGAATTCGGCCGCGCCCGCATGTGGGGATCGCTCGGCTGGGCCAGCGCCACCTTTTTGGCCGGTTTTATCTTCAATATCGATCCGAACATCAATTTCTGGCTGGCCTCCGCCGCCGCCGTGGTATTCCTGTTGCTGCTCAGCCAGGTGCGCGAGCTGAAGCCGAACGCCATGGCCGGCCTGGCGTTCGGCAAACCGGAAAATCTGCGGCTGCAGGATGCGCTGGCGCTGCTGCGTATGCCGGGCTTCTGGGCGCTGGTGGTGTTTGTGCTCGGTATCAGCGTGTACAACGTTTTCGATCAGCAATTTTCGGTCTACTTCGCCTCGCAGTTCGCTTCTCGCGAACAGGGCAACGAGATGTACGGCTTCCTCAACTCGCTGCAGGTCTTCCTCGAAGCCGGCGGCATGTTCCTGGCGCCGCTGCTGGTGAACCGCATCGGCGCCAAACAGGGGCTGCTGCTGGCCGGTGGCGTGATGGCGCTGCGCATGTTCGGCTCAGGCTTGGTCAGCGGCGCATTGATGATCTCCGCCATGAAACTGCTGCACGCCGTAGAGTTGCCGATCCTGCTGATCGCTATCTTCAAATACATCGCCAGCCGCTTCGACAGTCGCCTCTCCTCAACGCTTTACCTGGTGGGCTTTCAGTTCATCACCCAGGTGATGGCCAGCTTCCTGTCGCCGCTGGCGGGCTACGGTTATGACCGCATCGGCTTTGCCGACACCTATCTGCTGATGGGGTGCGCGGTCGCCGCCACGACGCTTGTCTCCTGTTTCCTGCTGCGCGGCGAACGTTCCGCCAGCGCAGCCCCCTTTCAATCCGCCATTAAATCAAGTGAGTCTGTCCAATGAACACTGCCTTAGCTCAAGCCGACCATGCGGTCGAAGCCCTGCGCGCAGAACGCCGAGACGAATACTACCCGCAGTTCCATCTCGCGCCGCCCGCCGGCTGGATCAACGATCCCAACGGGCTGATCTGTATTGACGGCGTCTATCATGCCTTCTTCCAGCATCACCCCTATAGCGAGCACTGGGGCCCCATGCACTGGGGGCACGCGACCAGCCGCGATCTGATCCGCTGGCAGCACCAGCCCATCGCTCTGGCACCCGATGCGCCCTATGACAAAGACGGTTGCTTTTCCGGCTGCGCCGTGGATGACAACGGCGTGCTGACGCTGATTTACACCGGCCACGTGTGGCTGGGCGAGCCCGGCGACGACAGCCAGGTGCGGGAAGTGCAATGTCTCGCCACCAGCGAAGACGGCATACGCTTCGTCAAGCACGGGCCGGTGCTGGCCGCGCCGGACGGCATTCAGCATTTCCGCGATCCGAAAGTCTGGCGCGAGAACGGCGAATGGTGGCTGGTGGTCGGTGCCAAAGAAAACGGCCTGGGCCAGGTGCGCCTGTACCGTTCTGCAGATCTGCGCGCCTGGCGCTTCGATCGGGTGCTGGCCAGCGCGCAGGCGGCGCATCAAGGGTATATGTGGGAATGCCCGGATTTCTTCCCGCTGGGGGAACAACACCTGTTGTTGTTCTCGCCGCAGGGGCTGGCGGCACAGGGCTACCGCTACCGCAATCGCTTCCAGAGCGGCTATCTGCTCGGCCACTGGCGGCCGGACAGCGACTTTAGGGTGACCCAACCCTTCTGCGAGCTGGATGCCGGCCACGATTTCTATGCGCCGCAGACCTTCACCGCCGCCGACGGCCGTCGGCTGCTGTTTGCCTGGATGGATATGTGGGAATCCCCAATGCCCAGCAAAGCGCACCGTTGGGCCGGCGCCCTCAGCCTGCCGCGTGAGCTAACGCTGGCCGCCGACGGCAGCGTCCGCATGAACCCGGCGCGTGAACTGACGGCGCTGCGCCGAGAATCGCACACCTTTTTGGCACAGACGCTGACCAATCAGCATCTGCCGCTGGCGGACGACGTGCAGGAACTCACCCTGACGTTGAGACCGGCCGACAACGACGCCGAGCGCTACGGGCTGGCCATCGGGAGTGCGGCGCGGCTGTTCGTCGACAATCAGGCGCATCGGCTGGTGCTGGAACGTTTTCATGAAAACCCCGCCCTGTGCACCTGCCGCAGCGTGCCGCTGCCAGAAGGTGACAGCCTGTCGCTACGGATCTTCATTGACCGCTCATCGCTGGAGATCTTCGTCAATCAGGGCCAGGCCTGCCTGACCAGCCGAATTTATCCGACGGAGGGCGATCGCCGCCTCAGCCTGTTCGCCGAAGGCGGCCGGGCACAGTTTGAGCCCATCACGGGATGGCAGTTGGCAAACCTCTGGGGATAATGGGAATGAGCACCGGGCGCGCAGCGACGCACCCGGTGCGCTTACAGCGAACCACGCTCCAACAGCGGGCAAGGCACTTTCACCGTCTCACGCTGCTCCCGCTGCTCAATCACATGCAGCGCCGCAAGGCGGCCCAGCTCGTAATGCGGCAGCTGCACCGTCGTCAATGCCGGCAGGAACAGCTCGCCGGTGCCGACCATATTGTCGTAACCCAGCACCGCTACCTGTTGCGGTATCCGCCATCCTTGCGCCAGCAATACCTGATACACCAGAAAGGCTATCCGATCGTTCCCGCACACCACGACATCGCAATCGCGCCTGCCTGCAGAGAAATGCCGCTCCAGCAGCGCGACGCAGTCGCGATAGCTTTGGTCGCCGCCGCTCAGATCGAGATGATACTGCCGCAGCTGTTCAACATCGCGCCCCGCTTCGCGCCAGGCGCGTTCCAGACCGCGGCGGCGCAGGCCCGCCGCCAGCGTATCCGCCGGTAAATGAATGCACAGTGGCGCGCGATAGCCTTTGGCGATCAGCGCGCGCGTGGCGTCATACTGCCCTTGCTCGTCATCAGGAATGTAGCTGGCGATCGAATGCGCCGGGCTGACGCAGTTGGCCAGCACCAGCTTTTTGTCCAACAGTTTGGCCGGCAATGTCACCTCGCGCAGCCCCATCGTGGTGAAGATCACCCCATCTGGACGATGCGCCAGCAGCAGATCGACGGTCTGTTCGGCGTTGTCGTCGGCAAACAGGTTGACGACGAAGCTGTTCCAGCCTCGCTCGCGCGCGGTTTTCTCAATCGACAGGATCATTTCCACCGAGAACGGCGTCGTGGCGGTGTCCAGCGCCAGCACGCCGAGCGTCTGTACGCGATTTCCGTCACCGCGAATACGCCGCGCCGACAGATCCGGCACGTAGTCCAACTGGTCGATAGCCTGTTTGACGCGGCGGTAGGTTTCCGGCCGCAGCTTGCCGGGTTCATTGATGGCGCGGGACACCGTCATCAACGAGACTCCGGCAAGTTTTGCGACGTCTTTCAGCGAAGCCATGCGCCCTTCTTTATGATGATTAATGGGAAAAAGTGAATAATCCCATAACCGGGCGCAGGACTCTACTCTGCGTTAGCAGGCTGTGATGTTCGCCCACAGGAGAACGCCGTCGGCCGTCAGCGGCGCCACTTCACCACCCGCCGTCTGCCCCGCCCACCAGACGCCCTCGCGCGCCCGCAGTTCGCCGCCCCCCGGCAGCGACCAGACCCCGCTCAGCACATACAGCACGCCCGCCTGGTGGGATGGCAGGGTGACGGGCGCCGTGCTGCGCCGCACCTCGGCCGCCTGTCGGCCACGGCGCGTCATGATGTTGAAATCCTGACTGGCGCCGCCCAGCAGCGTCGCTTCCAGCGCCACGTCGCCGGAGAACGCGAACGGTTCCCCGACGCGAGCCAATTGATGGTCGATATGCCCGGCGCTGAACAGCCGCACGCCGTCGCCTTCCAGCAAAGTGATCGAGCGGTCGATGCCCGTAAAGGCGGAAAACGGCCCGTCCTGCGCGATGGTAGCGATGCTGGCGCGCCAGTCAAAATCCTGCGCGCCCGGGGGCCAACTGACGATTTCACGGGTTTCCCCACCGCCGTTGCGCCACGGGCTGACCGGCAACGCGGCGAAGCTAAAACGGGTCAGGCTCATTACGCCTCCTGCTGAAAGGTTTTCAACACCTGCAGGAACTCGGCGCTACTCTGCTGCTGCAGCGCGTGCCGCCCCCGCTCGATCACCTGCCGGCCGCCGACGAACACGTCGCGAATTTGCTCTTTGCCGCCGGCGAACAGCCAGCGGTTGAGGATCGAGGCGTCCGGCGCCGCCGCCAGATACGGATCGTCCCCGTCCAGCACCAACCAGTCGGCGCGATAGCCGCTCTGCAACCGGCCGATCGGCGCGCCGCACGCCTGCGCGCCGCCCTGCAGCGCCTGCGAGTACAGCACATCGCCCACCGCCGACTGTTCCGGCGTCGTCAGACGGTTGCGGCGCTGATCGCGCAGCCGCTGGCCGTATTCAAACCAGCGCAGCTCTTCCACCACGTTGAGCGAAACGTGGCTGTCGGAACCGATGCCCCAGCGCCCCTGCTGCTGCAGGTAAGCGTCGCCGGGGAAAATGCCGTCGCCGAGGTTGGCTTCGGTGGTCAGGCACAGGCCGGCCACCGCGCGGCTGCGCGCCAGCGCTTCCAGCTCATCGCGATCCAGATGGGTGGCATGCACCAGACACCAGCGCTGATCGACCGGCAGATGGTCATACAGCCAGGCCACCGGGCGCTGCCCGCTCCACGCCAGGCAGTCGTTCACCTCTTTTTGCTGCTCGGCGATATGAATATGCACCGGCAAAGTGCGATCCGACGCGGCCAAAATCTGCTGCATCTGGCCCAGCTCCACCGCACGCAGCGAATGGAAGCACAACCCCTGATTCTGCAACGGACGATCCGCCAGCTGGCGGGCAATCACCTGCTGCTGGTGCAGATAGCTTTCGGTATCCTGGATAAAACGTTTCTGCCCCGGCTGCGCCGGCTGCGCGCCGAAACCGGCGTAGCTGTACAGCACCGGCAGCATCGTCATGCCGATGCCGGCCTGATGCGCGGCCTCGCTGAGGCGGCCGGTCATTTCACCGCGATCGGCGTAAGGCTTACCGTCGGCGTCGTGATGCAGGTAGTGGAATTCGGCCACCTGGGTGTATCCGCCCTTGAGCATTTCGATATACAGTTGACGGGCGACCACCTCCACCTGCTCCGGCGTCAGGCGCTGCACCAGGCGGTACATCAGATCGCGCCAGGTCCAGAAGCTGTCCTGCGGGTTGCCCGCCACTTCCGCCAGCCCGGCCATCGCGCGCTGGAAAGCGTGGGAGTGCAGGTTCGGCATGCCCGGCACCGCATCGCCGTGCAGCCGGGTGCAGCCTTGCGGTTCAGCGTCGGCGGTAACTTGAGTCAGATAACCTTGCGCATCGACGTCCAGCCGGACGTTATGCGCCCAGCCCTCAGGGAGCAAAGCGCGTGGGGCAAAATAAGCAGGCATGGCAGTATTCCACTGTTGGTGTAACGGCGAATGAGGCGCGGCGATGGCGCGCATTCAGGAATTTTTGGCAGTCGCCGGCAAGTTTCTGGCGCGACGGCCACTAGTTGTATATACATATACATACGCCAACATCAACAGTAAACTGGTGTTATTATTTTTTTATTTGACGAGGTTAACGTCGTGGCTGAACAACAGACCGTGTTACAACTGGCGGCTGCAATGAGCGATGCCCCCGCCCCGATCTACCAACGGGTCAAACAGGCGATCGTGAATCAAATCCGTGCGGGGCATTGGCAACCGCACCAGCGCGTGCCCTCCGAAAGTGAACTGGTGGCGGAACTGGGCGTCAGCCGCATGACCATCAACCGCGCGCTGCGCGAGCTGACCAGCGAAGGTTTTTTGATTCGCATGCAGGGCGTCGGCACCTTCGTCGCCGAAGCCAAAGCGCATACCGCGCTGCTGGAAGTGCACAACATCGCCGATGAGATCGCCGCGCGCGGCCATCGCCACAGCAGCAAGATCCTCGAGCTGAAGGCCCGAGCGGCCAGCGAAGAAGAAGCGACGGCATTGGGCATTCAGCCCGGCCAACGGCTGTTCTACTCGCAGATCGTGCATTACGAAAACGATGTGCCGGTGCAGGTGGAAGACCGCTGCGTCAACCCGCTGGTGGCGCCGGATTACCTGAAGCAGGATTTCGACCGCGTCACGCCTTACACCTATCTGACGCAGGCCGCGCCGCTGACCGCCGGCGAACACATCGTCGAAGCGGTGATCCCCACCCGGCGCGAGCGCGAGCTGCTGCAGTTGGAAGACCACGAACCCGGCCTGCTGATTCATCGCCGCACCTGGTCCGGCAAAACCGTGGTGACCTCGGCCCGGCTGCTGTACCCCGGCAGCCGTTATCAGCTGTTCGGCCGCTTCACCAGCGAAGTCTGATTCCCGGCGGGCGCGCCCTGCGCCCGCTTCTCCGCTGTCGATCACATCCTGATAACAAAATCTCTCCCGCCTCTTGTGACATCCCGGTGAATGCGTTAGGTTGTTTTTAATTGTATATACAACCATGTGGGAGCTGCGGCTCCGGCGGAGGAAAGCAATGACGTCTGAGATTCACTGTGACAGCCTGTGGCACGGCGCCGATATCGTCACCATGCGCGACGGCAACTATCACACCCTGACCGACGGCGCGATCGCCGTGCGCGACGGCAAGATCGTCTGGATTGGCGAACATGCGGCGCTGCCGCCCGGCCTGATCGCGGACGAAACGGTGAAATTCAACGGCGGCATCATTACCCCCGGCTTTGTTGACTGCCACACGCACCTGGTGTTCGGCGGCAACCGCAGCGGCGAGTTCGAACAGCGGCTGAACGGCGTGAGCTACGCCGACATTGCCGCGCAGGGCGGCGGCATCATTTCCACCGTGAAAGCCACCCGCGAGGCCGACGAGGCGCTGCTGCTGGAGCAGGCGCTGTTCCGCCTGCGGCCGCTGCTGGCGGAAGGCGTCACCTGCGTGGAGATCAAATCCGGTTACGGCCTCAGCCCGGAGAGCGAACTGAAGATGCTGCGGGTGGCGCGCAAGTTGGGCGAGCTGCTGCCGGTCGAGGTGAAAACCACCTGTCTGGCGGCCCATGCGCTGCCGCCGGAATACGCCAACCGCGCCGACGACTACATCAATCTGGTCTGCGATACCATCATTCCGCAGGCGGCCGCCGCCGGGCTGGCGGATGCGGTTGACGCCTTCTGCGAACATCTGGCGTTCTCACCGGCGCAGGTGGAGCGAGTCTTCGCCGCAGCCGAGGCCGCCGGGCTGCCGGTCAAGCTGCACGCCGAGCAGCTCTCCGCCCTCGGCGGCAGCACGCTGGCGGCGCGCCATCACGCGCTCTCCGCCGACCATCTCGAATACGCTACCGAACAAGATGCCCGCGCCATGGGCGATGCCGGCACCGTGGCGGTGCTGCTGCCCGGCGCCTATTACCTGCTGCGCGAAACCCAGTGCCCGCCGGTAGAGCTGTTCCGCAAGCACCACGTGGCGATGGCGATCGCCAGCGACGCCAACCCCGGCACCTCGCCGGCGCTGTCGCTGCGCCTGATGATCAACATGGCCTGCACGCTGTTCCGCCTGACGCCGGAAGAAGCGCTGGCGGGCGTTACCACCCACGCCGCCAAAGCGCTGGGGCTGCAACACAGCCACGGCACGCTGGAAACCGGCAAGGTGGCGGACTTCGTTCACTGGCCGCTGTCGCGGCCGGCGGAACTGGCTTATTGGTTGGGCGGCCAGCTGCCCTGTACGGTGATTTTCCGAGGAGAAGTACGTCAATGACCATTCGCGATCCTTTTAGCTTCCAGAGCGGCAGCCTGCCGCTGCTGATCAGCATCCCGCACGCCGGCACGCAACTGACGTCGGCGGTCGAGGCCGGACTGACCGACGACGCCCGCCCGCTGCCCGATACCGACTGGCACATTCCGCAGCTGTACGACTTCGCCCGGGCGATGGGTGCCAGCGTGCTGGTCGGCAACTATTCGCGCTTCGTCATCGATCTGAACCGCCCGGCGGACGACAAGCCGCTGTACACCACCGCCACTACCGGCCTGTATCCCGACGTGCTGTTCGACGGCCGCCCAAGCTTCCTGCCGGGCAAAGCGCCGACGGACGCAGAACGCGCCGGTTATCTGCAGCAGATTTGGCAACCTTATCATCAGCAGCTGCAGGACGAACTGGCACGCCTCAAAGCGCGGCACGGCTATGCGCTGCTGTTCGACGCGCACTCCATCGCCTCGGTGATCCCGCGGCTGTTCGACGGCCAGCTGCCGGATCTCAACCTCGGCACCAACGGCGGCGAAAGCTGCGCCCAGGCGCTGAGCGATCGGCTGGTCGCCTGCTGCGAGCAGCAACAGCAGTACACCCACGTGCTGAACGGCCGCTTCAAGGGCGGTTACATCACCCGCGCCTACGGGCAGCCGCAGCAGCAACAGCATGCGATCCAGCTCGAACTGGCGCAGGTGAACTACATGTCCGAACAGTATCCTTACGCGTTCGAACCGCAGCGCGCCGCCTCGCTGCAGCGCCTGCTCAAGCAGATGATTGAAGGCCTGTTGGACGGCGCGGCCAAACTCAACTGATCCCTCTGCAGGCGCCGCCGAGCGCCTGTTTCTCCCCCTGCCTTTAGCCGCAACGTCAGCCGCAATCTGCGCGCTATATCAAAGTTTCGCGTGATTCCCCACTGACTGGTCTAAACAGCGCACAAAACAGCGGCCGACGAAAAACGCACTGCGCCACAATCAGCCGAAAAGCCCGCGCTCATCGTCAGCGCCGGGCGGCGTGTGGCCGAGCTGGCCCGTTTCGAACCATCACTCTGGAGGCCCTATGTCTGTAACACCGTTAAACTGGCGCGCTGCCGGCGCCCTCGCCGAACAATTGCTGGCCGGTTGGCAACGGCGTGGCGAACCCGGCGGCGCCATCACCCTGTTTGACGCCGAACAACTCCGCGCCACCGCCTGCGCCGGCCTGGCCGATCTGGCGCAGAATACCCCCTTCACCGTCGACAGCGTGGTGCGCTACGCCTCCGTGACCAAACATATCTTCGCCGCGCTGGCGCTGAACGCCACCGGCCGCGCCATTCGGCTCGATCAGCGCTTGGGCGAACTGCTGCCCGCCCTGCAGCCTGCGCTGGCGGACGTCACCGTCGGCCAGGCGCTGGACATGACCGGCGGCCTGCCCGACGTGCGCGAAACGCTCGGCTTGCTCGGCATCTCGCTGCACGCCGTCAGCGAGGCGCAGCCGGTCATGCAGTTTGTCGAAGGGCTGGAAAAGTTGAACTACGAAGCCGGCAGCGAGATCGCCTACAGCAATACCGGCTATCGGCTGCTGGAGGCCGCGCTGCGTAGCAAAGGGTATGATTTCGACCAACTGGTGCAACAGCACATCGCCCGGCCGCTGCAGGTGCAGATGCAAGCACCGGAAAGCTGGTTCGACGTGGTGCCGGGGTTGGTGCCGGGTTACTGGCGGGCGCCGCAGGGCTGGCAACAGGCCAGCGCCGGCCTGCACCTTTCCGCCTCCGGTAGCCTGACCGGCAGCCTCCACGCCCTCACTCGCTGGCTGCAAACGCTGCTGGCCGACGAGGGCCCCGGCCAGGGCGTGCTGGCGCAACTCGGCGCACCGCGCCGCCTCAATCAGGGCCAGCTCAGCGCCTATGGCCTGGGGCTGGCGCAGACGCCGCTGGGCCGCCGCCGCTTGCTCGGCCACGGCGGTTCCCACGCCGGTTACAAAACCTACTTCCTGCTGGCGCCCGATCGCCAGGTCGGCGTCGCGCTGGTGGCCAACCGCGAAGACTGCGACAGTTTCGGTATGGCTTTGCAGGTGATGGCAGCGCTGCTGGGCGAACCTTTGCCGCAGCGCAGCACGGCGATCCCCGACGGCCTTTACGCCACGCTGGCCGAGCCGCACTGGCTGGAGGTTAAAGACGGCAACCTGGCCTATCTGGGCAGCGGTGAACCGCTGTATCAGGGCGAGGACGGGTACGCGGTGTCGCTGTCCGCCCATATGCCAATCAAATTGAAGTGGACCGGCGAAGCGGTCGAGGGCGAAGTCGGGCATGTGGCGCGCCGTTTTCTGCCGGTCACGGCAAACGGCGACTGCCTGAAGCATGTGCAGGGGCTGTGGTATCACCCGCACTATCGCACCGCCTTTGAAATTCGTGGCGATCGGGTGCATATCGGCGTCGGCCCGGCGGCGCAGAGCGGTACGCTCAGCCCGCTCGGCCAGGGCCGCATGCTGGTAGAGTGCCAGGACGGCCCGTGGTTAAAACGCTTTTGCCTCTATTTCCGCGGTTACAACGTGGATCTCATCGCCAACCGCAGCCGGATGCTGACCTTCCGCCGCAGCACCGTCGGCCGCGACTGACGCTCAGCCTGCGCTGCCGGTTTTGACCGCCAGCAGCGCATCCGCCAGCCGCCGTTTGTCGGCGGCGCTGAGGTTAACCTGATCCACGGACGCCATAAACGCCGCCCGATCCGCCTCGCCAAGCGGGCCGGCACGCAGCCGCTCCGCCAGCCGTTGCAATATCTGGCTGCTCAACCGCGCAATCTGCGGGCGCACCTGCGCCAACGGGCGCGGCTGCCAACCGGTTTCCGGGCTCGCCAGCCAGTCGGCGCGATAGCGATACTGAATCGCCTTGGCGGCGTCCATCTGCGCGGCGATAAAAGGCCGCACCGACGCGGGCTCAAGCCCCAAACGCCCCGCCTCCGCCTGCGCGCTGGCCAACACCTTCGCCTCCTGCGCCAGGTCTTCGATCGGCAAATGCTGCTGGGCCTTGTAACCGGCAACGTCCTTCATCAACGACAGCCGTTGGTTCACCAGCTCCCCGAGAGCGGCGGCGCCGTCCGCCAACGCCGGAAAACTGGTCAAACAACAGGCGATCAATAACGCCCTGAACATGGCACCTCCCTTATGATGCGGTGAAAACGTAAGGCCTAAAGTTCACCACGTCCGCCCCGCGCTGGCAAATAAAAAGGCCCCGCCGCAGCGAGGCCCAATAACGCTCGACAGGCGTTAGTCGAACACGCCGTTGATGACGGAGGCCACAATCGCGGTGCTGAGTGCGACCAGCACCAGATCGTCGCCGGCGATACGCCACTCATACCCCGGGTACTGCGGCAGCTCACGCAGCATAGAGCGCGGCACCATTTTTTTTGCGATGCCCGGCGGCAGCGGTTTACCGCGCGCCAGATTCTTGGCGATGCCTGGCGGCAACGAACGGTAGCCGGTCAGGCCATAGTTGTGCGCCAGCGAACGGGCGCGATCGCGCGAGAGGTTGACGGTGATCAGATTGTCGTCGTTGCGATAAACGCCGTTATCATAATGGTCTTTATTGCCTTTGTTACCGTGATTGCCGTTATTGCCATGGTTACCGTTATTGCCGCTGTTGCCATGGCCATTACCGTTGCCGTTACCATTGCCGCCCTTATCGGCCAGAGCCGGAGCGGATGACAACCCCAGCGACGCGATCAGCGCCAACACCGTGAGGGTCGTACGACGTTTGTTCATGTTGTGTATTCCTGCGTGGGTGACTCTCTTGACTATAGCGGGCCTTTCCCGGACGAAGTATAAGGAAAACTCCGAGATGATGACGCGCGAGACGGCAGACGCGCCAAAATCTTGTTTTAACGCAAAACGCCTCGAAAATGCCGATACTTACCTCAGATTATTCTTGAAGAAAAATAAGCCTTACGCTAGCGTGGGAAGGTAACAAAAAAGAGTTAGCGTGCTCTTTTTCGTCGCACCTCAAATCTTATTCTTATCATCCATAATGATAATAGCGAACACTTCCCGCCTCTCCGTGCGGGATTCTTTTTCCCGCCGCCGTCGCCCCAATCTGGTGCTTTATGTTGAGATTTAGTTGCCGATAATTTACATTCGCTGTCTGAGAAACCTCAACCTCCCGCGGTGGCCAGGCTGGCAACGGGTGGGCGTTCAGGAGCAAAAGACGTGCAAATGACCCTCATGGAATACATCACTCGACACTTTAACGGCGATCTTCATCGTTACGCGCAGTCGGAAGGCGTCAGCCGTGAACAAATCATTAGTTGGATAAATAATGAATGTCACGTGATCAAAGGTAGGCTGTTTATGCCGGTGAAGCATCTCCCGGTCGAACAAGCCCAGTGATGACGAAAAAAAACCCCGCCAGGCGGGGTTTTCTGTTTCTGATAACACGGAAAATCAGAAGTTATAGCCGACCACGAGGTAATAACCCCAACCGGTAGACTTGATCGGGCCCTGCGGGGTGCCGATATCCGCGCCATCCTGCCACTGGCCGCCGTTATGGAAATAACGCGCCACGAAAGAATAGTGCCAGTGATCGTAGTTCAGCGCCAAAATATGGCTGGAGGCGATCGAGTTGCCGGTGCGTACCTGTTTGCCGGTGCCGTCAACCCAATGGCTGTCCTTGCCCAGATCGGAACCGAAGTCGAAGTTGGTGAAGCCGATGTAGCTCAGGTTGCCGCCCCACACCTGGGTCAGCGGCACGAAGTATTTCACCTTGAAGCGGTAACCGTCCCAGCTGTTCTCGTTGGCAGCCTGGTAGTTTTCCCACTGGTATTTGGCATAGATGTTCATCGACAGGCTCATCGGCAGGCCGGTGTCGATATCGGTGCCCAGACCCATGTACCAGGTGTTTTGACGGCCGTCGGCGTTGTGGCCCAGATCATAGATGTAGTTGTTGGCGAAGTACCACTCTTTGAACGGCCCGAAGCTCAGATCGGTGCCGGTCAGCTTGTCGATGGAGAAGCGCGGTTCAATCTCCATAAACATTGGGGAGCCTTTGTCCCAGATGCCGCGGTCCGGGGTGTTGCCCACGCCGAAGAACTTCGGCACGTCAACGTAACCGTAGAAATCGAACCAGTCTTTCTTGGCGAAGGCTTCGTATTCGAGATACACGTCGTTATTCAGCTGCGGTCCGAAGCGGGTGTGGTAGCTGCCCACCACGTTGACGCTCTGGTGCCACCAGTCGGAGACATATTGACTGTCTTTGCTATCAGCCATTGATGATGCACTGTAAGACGCTGCGAGCAGTACACCTGCTGCGAGAGCTATTTTTTTCATTTTATTACCACATGCTTAAAGGGCCATTTCCTGCCCGTTTAGAAAAGATGACAATGAGTCTGCCGACACCTGGCGTTGTCTTCACACAGAAACTCGGATGACGCGCGCATTATAGAAACCACTGACTGTAAGAATCTGTGATCCAGTTACGCATTTCGCGAATAGGTAATCGATTGCGTTCACATTTGTCAAATTATGTTTCATGCAAATTCACATTCGCTGTGATTTTAGTCATGCACATCGATTTTTAGCGCAGTTTTTGAGCCAACCGTCATCAGGGCGTCACCTGCCCATTATCGCGACGTGGAAAAGAAAAAGCCGACGCATGAACGCCGGCCTTCATCAAAATCAACAGAAAATACGCAAAGCGAAATCAGTTCACCGCCGGCACCGCCTTGGCGATGTTTTCCTGGCGGAACGCCACCTCCTCGCCGTTTTTCACCTCCCAGCTGGCGACCGGAATGTCGGTCTTGGGCGCCGCCGCAACGACGGAACCGTAAATCAGCTTGTCGTCGCGGCGCAAAATATAAACGTCGAGCTGATATTCATGCCGCAGATTCGCCGTGGTCAGGCGCACGGTATCGCCGCGTTCATAGTGATGCGCGTCGATTTCGGGTTGTTGAATAAATTGAATGTCGCTTCTCATCGTCGTCGTTCCTTCAGGCAACATGGCTAGTTAAATTCTAGTTCAACATTGCGCCGACGGCGGATAATTTCCGTTAATTTCCACGGGTTGCCCGCCAACAGATCAGCGAGCCGAGCGTCACCATCGCCACGCCCTGCCAGAAATTGGCGGTTAGCGAGGTGTGCAACACCAGCGCGGCGAACACCGCCGACAGCACCGGGGTAAAATAAGAGACGGTGGCCAGCAGCGTCATGTTGCCGTGCAGAATGCCGACGTTCCAGGCGGCATACCCCGCCCCCATCGCCACCCCGGCGCACAGCAGCGTCAGGGTCACGCCGAGGCTGAACTGCATGCCGCTTTCCGCGCTGAAGGCATACTTCAGCCACAGCGCCAGCGCGGTCAGCACGATGAACAGCACCACGCCGTTGCTGCCCTGGGCGATCTTCTTGGTCAGGTTGCAGTACAGCGCCCAGATCACCGCACCGCTGAACGCCAGCCCGTAGCTGAGCGGATTGCTGCGCACGTTGGCCAGCATTTGCGCCGGTGACCAGCCACCCTCGCCGCTCATGATCCAGCCGATGCCGAACAGCGACAGCAGCAGCCCCGGCAGCAGCCACCATTTGGCCTTTTGCCCGTTGAGCGCCAACGCCATCAGCACGGTGAAACAGGGCCACAGGTAGTTGATCATGCCCACTTCTATCGCCTGCAGGCGGGTATTGGCGTAGCCGAGCGACAGCGACAGGCAGATCTCATAGCTGACGAACAGCAGGCTGCCGACGATGAGATAAGGCCGCGGAAAGCTGCGCCATTTCGGCACGCCGAGCGCCACCAGCAAAAACACCGCGCTGACGCTGTAGATCATCGCCGCGCCGCCGATCGGCCCCAGCCCTTCGCTGACGCTGCGGATAAGGCCGACGACGCTGCTCCATAGCACAATGGCCAATAAACCGAACAGCGTGGCGCGGGTACGCGAGGGCAAAGCGGGCATAAGGCGGATCCAATGGGTTATTTTTTATCAGGTTTTTCACTCTACTGCCGCACGCGCCAAAAAGAAAGGCGGGAAATTCCCGCCTGTGATTTTATTGCTGCGGCTGCCGCTCGAGCTGCGGCGGCGGCTGGCGAAAACGCCGGGTCAACCAGGCCAAATAGCCGAAGCCCAGCGTCGCCCAGATAAGCCCCATGGTCAGCGAGCTCTTCTCCAGGTTCAGCCACAGCACCCCCACCGTCAGCGCCCCCACCAACGGCAGGAACAGGAAGTTGAAGCGATCCTTCCAGCTTTTGTTGCGCCCTTCGCGAATGAAGAAGTGGCTGATGACCGACAGGTTGACGAAGGTAAAGGCCACCAGCGCGCCAAAGTTGATCAACGCCGTGGCGGTCACCAGATCGAACGACAGCGCAGACAGCGCCACCAGCCCGACCATCAGCACGTTGAGCGCCGGCGTGCGCCATTTAGGGTGGATGTAACCGAAGAACTTCTCCGGGAACACGTTATCGCGCCCCATCACGTACAGCAGGCGCGACACGCTGGCGTGCGACGCCAGGCCGGAGGCCAGCGTGTTAATGAAGGTCACGCACAGGAAGATCGACTGGAACAGCTTGCCGCCGACGTACAGCGCGATCTCCGGCAGTGCCGCGTCGGGCTGGTGGAAGCGTTGAATGGACGGGAAAAACAGCTGAATGAAGAACGACACGCTGATAAAGATCACCCCGCCGTACAGCGCGGTCAGGAAGATGGCGCGCGGGATCACCTTGGCGGCGTCGGGCGTCTCTTCACACAGCGTGGTGACCGCATCGAAGCCGAGGAACGAGAAGCACAGGATAGTGGCGCCGGTAATGATCGGCAGCAGATGCGCATTCTCGCTGAGGAACGGCCGCAGGCTCCACACCGTGCCCATCCCCTCGCCGTTGTGCAGGCCGCGCACCACCAGGTAGATAAACACCAGAATGATCGCCACCTGCGCCAGTACGAACAGGGTATTGAAGTTGGCCACCAGATTGACGCTTTTCAGGTTGATGGCGGTAATCAGGATAACGAAGCCCACCACCCACACCCAGGGCGGCACTTCCGGGAACAGCGCGGTCAGGTAAATCTTCGCCAGCAGCGTGTTGATCATCGGCAGGAACAGATAATCGAGCAATGATGACCACCCTACCAGAAAACCGACGTGCGGGTTGATCGCCTTCTGCGCATAGGTGTAGGCAGAGCCGGCGGTAGGAAACTGGCGCACCAGTTTGCCATAGCTGATGGCGGTGAACAGCACGCCAGCCAGCGCCAGCAGATAGGAGGTCGGCACATGGCCGTCGGTGAGGCCGGAGACGATGCCGAAGGTATCGAACACCGTCATCGGCGTCAGATAGGCCAGGCCCATCATCACCACCTGCCACAGCTTGAGGGATTTGCGCAGCTGCGGTTTGCCCGCCGGGCCGCCGTCGATGGCTTTAATCGTCATGGCATTTCCCCTCTTGGTCCTCTGCTGTCAACCGTGCAACGTCATTCAGAGAGGCCGCGGGGAAACTGCTGCTCAGGCGGCGGGAAAAACGGGTTGGGATCACTGTCGGGCGGCCGGCGACCGGCCCGTAAGCACTGCGGCACAGGCAAACGTCTGCGCAGGGGGATGACTGAGTCATGGTTATTTCCTCGTCGGCGTCCTGTACGCCGTGATAGAAGAAATTCTGTACCGCAGCGCGCAGCCTCACCGGCCACAGGAGAGCCGATGAAATGCGCCAGACGCGCGCGGTCGTCGCAGGGCGAGCGGGATCAGGCGTTTTTCAGCATCCACTCGATTTCGGTTTCGGTGATCAGGCGCTCGAACTGCACCAGCTCATCGGTTTTGCAGGCCAGGTAGACATGGCTGAAACGTTCGCCCAGCAGTGCATTGAGCACCGGCTGATGTTCGAACTCGTACAGCGCGTCGCTCTGGCGAATCGGGAACGGCAGCCCGTCCTGCTCCAGCCCGTTGCCGGTCACCGGCTCAGGCAGCGGCAGCGCGCTTTCCAGGCCGTAGACGATGCCGGCCAGAATGGTCGCCATCACCAGATAAGGGTTGGCGTCGGCGCCCGCCACGCGGTACTCCACGCGGTGGTTGTCGCGATCGCCGCAGGGAATGCGCAGCGCCACGGTGCGGTTGTTATGCCCCCAGGAGGCCTGGGTCGGCACGTACATGCCGGGCTGGAAGCGGCGGTAGGCGTTAACGTTCGGCGCCAGCAGCGCCATCGAAGACGGCATCAGGGCGATCATGCCCGCCAGCGCCTGTTTCAGCAGCGCCGAGTCTTCGCCGTCGTCGTCGGCGAACACGTTGTTGCCCTGCGCGTTCAGCATGCTGATGTGTACGTGCATGCCGCTGCCGGCGTGCTCCTCATACGGCTTGGCCATAAAGGTCGCCTGCATGTTGTGGTTCTCGGCCACCATGCGCACCAGCCGCTTCAGCGCCAGCGCGTGATCGCAGGCCTGCAGCACGTCGTCGGTATGGTGCAGGTTGACCTCGAACTGCCCCGGCGACGCCTCCGCCACCGCGCCGTCCGCCGGAATGCCCTGCAAACGCGCCAGTTCGTCGATCTCGCTCAGCACGTCGGCGAAATGGTTCAGGTTATCGACGGAATACACCTGGCTTTGGGTGTTGCGCTCTTGCGTGCCCGGCGCGCACGGCGGCTGCAGATAGCCCTCTGCGTCGCGTTGACGATCGATGAGATAAAACTCCAACTCTACCGCTACCACGGGGGAAAGCCCGCGCTGACGCAAACGCTGCCACACTCGGTTCAGCACATTGCGCGGTTCAACGTCAAAGGGAGTGCCATCTTCATCCAGCATGGTGAGCAGCACCTGCGCAATATATTGCGGATCCGCCGCCGACGGCGTCAGCGTGCCCGGCACCGGCACGCACACGTGATCCGGCTCGCCCAGTTCCTGCCCCAGCCCGGCCTCTTCGACGACGTTGCCGAGAATATCCATCGCAAATACCGACGCCGGGAAGTAACAGCCCTTCTCCAGCTTGCTTAGGCCGCCGACCGGGATGCGTTTGCCGCGGAAGCTGCCGTTCAGATCGGTCAACAGTACGTCGACATGTTGGGTTAACGGATAACGCTCCAGGTACTTCTTCACTTCGCGCTGGAACGCGCTACTTCGTCTCTCTTCACTGTGCTGAACAAAGTTTTCCACTTCTACGATGTTGGTCTGCATGGTTCACCCGCCGTTTGTGTTTTGCTGTCGTCGATGTTTATTGACCGTCTTGTTCAATATAATGCCCACAAATGAAACGTAGATGAAACAAATTTGTTTTGCAAGTGTTACTTTTGGTTTGAATATTGCCCAATCGACTGCTAGATTTATAGAATATTGAACGAAATCGGCGGTGGAGAAGCTTATCGTTCATAATTTCGAACGTACCAAGGGGATAGCATGGACAATATATTTAACAGACCAGTCATTGGCGTCGTCATGTGCAGGTATAGGTTAAACGGGCACCTCACACAGACCTTGCAAGAAAAGTACCTGAATGCCGTTATCACCGCCGGCGGCTTGCCGATCGCCCTGCCGCACGCGCTGGCGGAGCCGGAAATGCTGGCGGAACTGCTGCCGCGCCTCGACGGCATTTTGCTGCCGGGCAGCCCCAGTAATGTGCAGCCGCACCTTTATGGTGAAAACGGCGATGAGCCTGACGCCGATCCTGGCCGAGACGCGTTGAGCCTGGCGCTGATCCGCCAGGCGTTCGACAGGCGCATTCCCCTTTTCGCCATTTGCCGCGGCATGCAGGAGATGGTGGTCGCCACCCAAGGCACCCTGCATCGCCGCCTGTACGAACTGCCCGAGCTGCTGGAGCATCGTGAAGATCACGACCTGCCGCTGGAACAGCAATACGCCCCCGCCCACGAAGTCATCGTTCAGGAAGGGGGGCTGCTTTCGCAACTGATACCGGATTGCAACAGATTCTGGGTGAACTCGCTGCACGGCCAGGGCGCCAAAACCCTGGGCGCGAGCGTTCGCATCGAGGCGCACGCCGCCGACGGGCTGGTGGAGGCGATCAGCGTGCGCGATCAGCCTTTCGCGCTCGGCGTGCAGTGGCACCCGGAGTGGAACAGCGACGAGTACGCCCTGTCGCGCCTGTTGTTTGATGGTTTCATTACCGCCTGTCGGAACTATCAAAAGGAAAAACGCCCATGAGCGACGTCAGCTTGGCACCGGGAAAACGTCTGTCGCAGATCCGTCAACAATTAGGGTTGTCGCAGCGCCGGGTCGCCGAACTGTCTGGGTTAACCCACAGCGCCATCAGTACTATCGAGCAGGACAAGGTCAGCCCGGCCATCAGCACGCTGCAAAAGCTGCTGACGGTATACGGTCTGTCGCTGTCGGCGTTTTTCGCCGAGCCGGAAAAACCGACGGAGCCGCAGATCGTGATCGGCAGTGACGATCTGATCGAAATCGGCAGCCAGGGCGTTTCGATGAAGCTTATCCACAACGGCGACCCGAACCGCACGCTGGCGATGATGATCGAGACCTACGAACCGGGCACCACCACCGGCGAGCGCATCAAGCATCAGGGGGAAGAGATCGGCACGCTGCTGGAGGGTGAAGTGGTGCTGCAGGTCAACGGCCAGAGCTATCACCTGTTGGCTGGGCAAAGCTACGCCATCAATACCGGCATCCCCCACAGTTTCAGCAACACGTCGGCGCGCATTTGCCGGATTATCAGCGCCCATACGCCGACGACATTCTGATCAACGGAGCCAGGCATGAACTTTCACCATTTGCAGTATTGGCAACAACGGGCGCAGGCCCTGAAGATTGAGCACCAGCTGTTTATCGACGGCCGCTACCAGCCGGCCGCCGCGGGGAAAAGTTTCGCCGTGGAAGATCCCGCCGGGCGTCGTGAGCTGGCGCAGGTCGCGCGGGGCGAAGCCGCCGACATCGATCGGGCGGTCAGCGCGGCGCGCGCCGCCTTTGAGCGTGGCGACTGGGCGCAAGCCGCCCCGGCTCAGCGCAAGGCCACGCTGCTGCGCTTCGCCGAGCTGATGGAGCAGCATCACGAAGAGCTGGCGCTGCTGGAAACGCTAGACACCGGCAAACCGATTCGCCACAGCCTGCGCGACGACGTGCCGAGCGCCATTCGCTGCATCCGCTGGTACGCCGAAGCGATCGATAAGGTGTACGGCGAAATCGCCCCCACCGGCCGCGATGCGCTGGCGCTGATCGAACGCGAGCCGATCGGCGTGGTCGGCGCCATCGTGCCCTGGAACTTCCCGCTGCTGCTGGCCTGCTGGAAACTCGGTCCGGCGCTGGCCGCCGGCAACAGCGTGGTGCTCAAACCCTCCGAAAAATCGCCGCTGAGCGCCATCCTGCTCGGCAAACTGGCGCAGCAGGCCGGGCTGCCGGACGGCGTGCTGAACGTGGTGCCCGGCTATGGCCACGACGCCGGCAAGGCGCTGGCGCTGCACCGCGACGTCGACGCCATCACCTTCACCGGCTCCACGCTGGTGGCGAAGCAGCTGATGATTTACGCCGGCGAATCGAACATGAAACGCGTCTGGCTGGAGGCCGGCGGCAAGAGCGCCAATATCGTCTTCGCCGACTGCCCGGATCTGGATCAGGCCGCCCGCAGCGCCGCCGCCGGCATCTTCTATAATCAGGGGCAGGTGTGCATCGCCGGCACTCGCCTGCTGGTCGAAGCGAGCATTGAGCAAGCGTTCCTGCAGGCGCTGCGCAAACACGCGGCGGCCTTCGTTCCCGGCGATCCGCTCGATCCCGCCACGGTGATGGGCACGCTGATCGACAGCGGCCACTGCGAAAAAGTGGCCGGCTATATCGATCGGGGGCTGAGCCAGGGCGCCGCGCTGTTCCTTGACGGGCGCGACCATCCGCAGGGCGACCACGCAGGCTACCTGGGGCCGACCATCCTCACCCAGGTGAACAACGCCATGAGCGTGGCGCGCGATGAAATCTTCGGCCCGGTGCTGGCGGTGACCACCTTCGACGGCGAGCAACAGGCGCTGCAGCTGGCCAACGACAGCGACTACGGCCTCGGCGCCGCGGTCTGGACCCGCGATCTGGCCCGTGCGCACCGCATGGCGCGCCAGCTGAAGGCCGGCACGGTGTTCGTCAACAACTACAACGACGGCGACATGACCGTGCCGTTCGGCGGCTACAAGCAGAGCGGCAACGGTCGCGATAAATCGCTGCACGCGCTGGACAAGTTCACCGAATTGAAAACCACCTGGATCTCGCTGGAATAAGGGCTTATCTCATGACTGAACACGTAAAAAGCTACTATGCGGCCACGGCCAACGCACATCAGCCCTATCCGCAACTGAATGAATCTATCGAGTGCGACGTCTGCGTGATCGGCGGCGGCTATACCGGCCTCTCCTCCGCGCTGTTTCTGGTGGAAGCCGGCTATAACGTGGTGGTGCTGGAAGCGGCGCGCATCGGTTTCGGCGCCAGCGGCCGCAACGGCGGCCAGTTGGTCAACTCCTACAGCCGCGACATCGATGTGATTGAAGAGCGCTACGGCGCGGAAAGCGCCCGCCTGCTCGGCAGCATGATGTTTGAAGGCGCGGAGATCATCCGCAGCCGCATCAGCCGCTACGCCATCGACTGCGACTACCGCCCCGGCGGCATCTTCGCCGCGCTGAACAACAAGCAGTTCCATGCGCTGATCGAGCAGAAACGCAACTGGGAACGCTATGGCAATACCCAGCTCGAGCTGCTCGATGCGGATCGGGTACGCCAGGAAGTTGCCAGCGATCGCTACGTCGGCGCGCTGCTCGATCACAGCGGCGGCCACATCCATCCGCTCAACCTGGCGCTGGGCGAGGCCGAGGCGATTCGCCTGCAGGGCGGGCGCATCTTCGAACAATCGGCGGTGACGAACATCTGCCACGGCGAACCGGCGCTCATCAGCACCGCCAACGGCCAGGTGAAGGCGCGTTTCGTCATCGTCGCCGGCAACGCCTATCTGGGCGACAAGCTGGAGCCGCGGCTGGCCAAGCGCAGCATGCCGTGCGGCACTCAGGTGGTGACCACCGAGCCGCTGGCGCCGGAGATCGCGCAGGCGCTGATCCCGCAGAACTACTGCGTGGAAGACTGTAACTACCTGCTGGATTACTACCGCATCACCGCCGATCATCGCCTGTTGTACGGTGGCGGCGTGGTGTACGGCGCGCGCGATCCGGACGACATCGACAACCTGATACGGCCAAAATTGCTGAAGACCTTCCCGCAGCTGAAAGGGGTGCGTATCGACTATCGCTGGACCGGCAACTTCCTGCTGACGCTGTCGCGCATGCCGCAGTTCGGCCGGTTGGAGAATAACGTGTACTACATGCAGGGCTACAGCGGCCACGGCGTGACCTGCACCCATCTGGCGGGCAAGCTGATCGCCGAGTTGATGCGCGGCGACGCCGAACGCTTCGACGCCTTCGCCAAGCTGCCGCACCTGCCGTTCTTCGGCGGGCGCAATCTGCAGATCCCGTTCACCGCCATCGGCGCAGCCTACTACACGCTGCGCGACCGCATCGGCGTCTAAAACAGCAGGCCCGGTCATCCTGACCGGGCCTGTGCGTTACCGCTTAAACGATCTTCGGCTGTCCGTCCGAGGCGGTCGCCCCGCCATCGACCGGGATGTTGGCGCCATTGATAAAGCTGGCGTCGTCGCTGGCCAGGAACGCCATCACCGCCGCCACTTCTTCCGGCTCCGCCGCGCGCCCCAGCGCGATGCGCTCATTGAACTTGTCGCGGATCTCCTGCGGCCAACCGTTGGTCATGTTGGTTTTCACCAGGCTCGGGCAGACCGAGTTGATACGCACCCCGTCACCGCCGTGGTCCAGCGCCATGGCGCGCGTCAGGTTGACCACCGCGCCTTTCGCCGCGCAGTAGTAGGCCGCGCCCCAGTCGCCGCCCAGGCCGGACACCGACGCGGTATTGACGATGCAGCCCTTGGTCTTCAGCAGGTGCGGCAAGGCGAATTTGGAGCAGAACACCACGCCGTCGATATCGACCCCGGCGATGCGGCGCCAGTCGTCGACGCTGGTTTCCAGCACGCTGCCCGCCACGTGTACGCCGGCGTTGTTCAGCAGGACGTCGATGCGGCCCAGTTTTTCCGCCACCTCGTTCATCATTTTCTCAACCGCGACGTGATCGGACACGTCGATATGTACCGCCATCGCCCGGCCCTTCGGCAGCGAAGCGGCAACCTTATCTACCGCCTCTTTGGCCCAGTCGGCCAGCACCACGATGGCGCCCTCGGCGGAGAAACGCCGCGCCGCCGCTTCCCCCATGCCGTTGCCCGCACCGGTGATAACCACGACTTTATTGTCAAAACGCATGAGACCTCCTCCATGTGAACGTATTTATATAAGTCATACAAATCTCATTACCCCGAGGATAAGGCTCCCCTCCCCTGAGAGCCAGTCAAAACGTGCGGTTTATTAACCAAAAGGAGGTATGTCAGTGATTTCAATGCGCTGGATTAACCTTTATCGGATTTTGGCCAACATATTGATGGATAAAATAAAATTACGGTGAGTCACTATTTGTCTGGCGGATTGTCAGCGGGCGAGACTATTGCAGGTGTGCGGTTATGGCCGCACAGAGATAAACGATGTGAATGAAAAACGGCAGCCGCCCGCAGGCGGCCGCGACTATTTTTTCTCGATGGGGACAACCAGCAGATCGACGTTCAGTTCGTTGATCGCCTGGCGCGCCGCAGAGACCAGCCGGCTCCAGACGTCGTGATGGTGGCCAAAGATCACCAGGTCGAACCCTTTCTCTTTCGCCACCCGGTTCAGCTCTTCCGTCAACGCGCCGCGGCTGACGATCACCTCTTCGACCGGATAGGACGACTGCCCTTTGATCGCATTGAGCATATTCTTCACCCGCTCCGAAAAGGTGCGATCGGTGTAGTTGTAATCGCCCACGCCCAGATCGACGTAATAACCGGCGCGATGAATGTCGATATAGATCAGGGAAAGTTTGGCCTTGAGCGCGGCGGCCAGTCTGGCGCCTTTGCCCAGCAGGAACTCGGCGTCTTCGCTGAGATCCGTGGCGACAACGATATGCCGGTAAGCCATGATGGCGGCCCTCCTCGTCAACTCCGTAATCCGTAAACAGGATGGCGCTCCTTGCCGCATGTTTCTCATGCATCTTAAGTTTAGCCCAGCGCGGATTCACTCGCCTGCCGCACCGTCGTTCCATCTGTGGAACGATGCATCCCGCCTGCACGGTCTACCGGATTTTTCTCCCCTCCCTACACTGTAGGCAAGTGCTGAGTTTCAGCCTTATCAATCAAAGAAGATACCCACTGACCTCACGACGAGAAAAGGAAAACACCATGAGCACTCCAGCCAACTTCAACGGCCAGCGTCCTGTTATTGATGCCAATGACGCAGTCATGCTCCTGATCGACCACCAGAGCGGCCTGTTCCAAACCGTCGCCGACATGCCGATGACCGAACTGCGCGCCCGCGCCGCTGCCCTGGCCAGCATCGCCACCCTCAGCAAACTGCCGGTGATCACCACCGCCTCGGTGCCGCAGGGCCCGAACGGCCCGCTGATCCCGGAAATTCACCAAAATGCGCCGCACGCGCAATACGTCGCCCGCAAAGGGGAAATCAACGCCTGGGACAACCCGGACTTCGTGGCGGCGGTCAAAGCCACCGGCCGCAAAACCTTGATCATCGCCGGCACCATCACCAGCGTCTGCATGGCCTTCCCGTCCATCAGCGCGGTGGCCGAAGGCTATAAAGTGTTCGCGGTGATCGACGCCTCCGGCACCTACTCGAAAATGGCGCAGGAAATCACCCTGGCACGCGTGGTGCAGGCCGGCGTGGTACCGATCGACACCGCCGGCGTCGCCTCGGAGCTGCAGGGCAGCTGGAATCGCGCCGACGCTCAGCAGTGGGCCGAGGTTTACACCAAAATCTTCCCGGCCTATCAGCTGCTGATCGAGAGCTACCTCAAAGCGCAGGACGTGGTGAAAAACAACGAACGGCTGGACTCGCAGCGTTAAGATCGCGGGCACAAAAAACCCCGGCCAGGGCCGGGGCTATTAATCATGTGCCGGTGACTTTCCCGGCTGTCATGTTATGGCGTAAGCGTCCATCCAACACTCCAACATTACGCAGCCTAAGCGCGACTTTTTCACAACAGGAAAACAGACTGGAAAGCGGCATTATTATTTATGCGAAAATCTGTTTTTCTGTTGCCAATAATAATTAATTATTGGAACGTCATCGAGGAATCGAACCCCAGTCCGCCAACGAATATTTCGCTGCCGCTCTTCCTGCTGAGCTAATGACGTATCGATAAAGACTCCGGGCGAACCCGGAGTTTATTCAGGCTGAGGGTGTTATTTCTTAACTGCTCCGGCTTAAACCTTCATCGCTGTCGTAAGAAACCGCACCTTGGCCGAAAATTATAACGCGACCACGTTGCCGGCAGAAGGCCCCTTCATACCCTTTTCGATAGTGAACTCAACCTGTTGGCCTTCGTCCAGCGTTTTGAAATCGTTGCTCTGGATAGCGGAGAAGTGTACGAACACGTCTTTGCCGCCGTCTGCCGGGGTGATAAAGCCGAAGCCTTTACCTGCATCAAACCATTTTACCAAACCCGTCATTTTAGTAGACATAGAGATATTTCCTTTCTATTTTTGCGACGCCATAGGGCGATAGAGGTCTGTTTTTATTGGAAACTTATGGGGCACTAGAGAAGAAAATTCGCGGAAGAAGAGGTATCTGAGGGATATCGCTAATACTGAGAACTGCTTTACTAAAACTGCTTTCATAAGGTCTGTACTACAAACCGATGACGCTATTTACACACGGCTGAGTTATTTAAGCAAGCAATATTTAAATTTATATTCATAAACCGCGTAAACATATTTCCCCCAGGCACCGTGGAAAACGGGCCTGGGGCAATTTATTAGCCGATAACCGCAATCCCTAACCGCTCCAGCAGCTGCGCGGCCTGGTGGCTGTCCATTTTGACACCCTGCAGATCGGTGGTGCGCAAATCCAATTCGCCCAGTTCCGCGTTGCTCAAATCGCACTGGGTGACGTCGGCAGCGCGCCAGTCGAATCCGGAGAACTCGCCGCCGGACAGATCGGAGCCGCTGAAGCTGGCGCCGAGCACCTGTGCGCCGTGCCAGCGGTTTTCCCACAGCTCGCATTTCTCCAGCACCACCTTGGCGAAGTTGGCGTAGCTCAGATTGCTTTTGGTGATATAGGCGCTGCAAAACCAGGTGCGGCTGGTGATCATGTTCATAAAGCTGGCGCCGCGAAAATCAGCACCCTGCGCGCGGCACTCGCGGATCTCCAGCCCCAGGGCGCTGGCGTGGCGGAAGTCGGCCATCGACAAATCGCAGCTTCTGAAGCTGGCGTCTTTCAGTATCGTGCGGCTGAAATTGCCGCCCTGGCGGCTGTCGCGATCGTAAAACTGGCAGCCGATAAACTCGGTGCCGGTCAGATCGGCGCCCGAAAAATCGCACAGCATAAAGCTGCCGTTTTCAATCTTCTCGCCGGTAAAGCGGTTACGGTCGATCTTTTCACCCTTCAACATCAGACTCATCGCAGCGCACCTGTTTATTTATACAGTCAGTGCGGCATTTAATCCTATTCCGGCCGGGTTGGCAACCGTCGCCGATCGGCGGGCCTCCGTTCTAACGCCACCCTGACGATGCTGAACGTCCTGGTTCTCTCCGCCTGAGCGACGTCGGCAAACAAACGGGGGTAACGCGAGTTGACGACCCACACCTCGCCATCGCGCAGCGCGGCGCCGGTCGGCCCATCCAATTCCGGCGGCGTGGCGACCGCCGTAATATGCGCGCTGGCCCAGCCGTCGTTCGAGGAGAGCAGCGTTACGTCGCCGGACATGCTCCCCTTTGCCCCCGGAAAAGACTGTACGATCATCAATTCATGGGCGTTTTTGAGCCGCAGCCCGTCCGGCCCTTTCAGCCGCTGCGGTAGCCTGATTTCACTTATCGCAGGCGCGCTATCCAACGTCACCTTCCATAACAGCCCGCGGGTGTAGTCCGCCGCAATCAGATAGCCATCCGGGTGAGACACGATGCCGTTGAGATAAGGCTGCGTGCCCTGCGCAGCGGCGGGAACCTCGGCCGGCATCAAACGCGCTGAGCGCACCAGAATCGACACCTGGCGTGTTGCCCGGTCGATCTTGTAAATCTGCGGCTGGAAGCTGTCGGTCACGTAGATATTGCCCTGCGCGTCGAGCGCCAGATCGTTGGCCAGCGTCGGCCCACGGCTTAACGATGAGAGATCGTACGTCTGCTGCAGCGCGCCGGTATCGAGGTTGAACTCCAGCACCTGCGCCACGCGATTGCGCGTACCGGGCGCAGAGCTGAGGGAGACCCCCACGTCTTCGTTGCACACCAGCACCCGATTACGCTCGGCGTCCACCAGCATGCCGGAGGTAGTGATGAGCCCCTTACCGGTGGAAAACCGCCGATAGCGGCCATCCGGGTAGACCAGGCCAAGCTGCCCACCGCGCAGGGAGGAGACCAGGAACGCACCGGCGCGCGGGTTCCAGGCGATGCCCTCAGGATAAGCGCCGGCGGCATCCGGCGAGAATTCGATACGCTGCGCGGCCTGCGCCTGCATGACGCCGCTGAGAAGCAGCGCGACGCCGGCCAAGCGGGTGACGCGCCGGCGGCGCTGTAATAAGAAAGAAAAGAGGCTGAAGCGGAACATGAGCATGACCCTGATAAGGATTCGGATCGCTAGAGTAGGATCGCGTCGCTCACGGCACCAGCCGGAAAAAAGGCAATGCACCACTAAAAAAATCGCAGCAATCAGCGCAAAAAAAAACCGCCCGGTGCGGGCGGTTGAGGTGACGGCGAACCGTTACTTCAGGGCTTCCTGAATGGCGTCGGCCATCGGGCCGATGTGCTTTTCCGCCGCCTTCAACTGGAAGTCTACGCCGTTGCCGTCGTTGGTATCCGACAGCGTGGCCTTGATCAATTCCAGCGCCGCCTGCACCGCCACCAGCCGTTTGTGCTGTTCGTCCGTGACCGGTTCGGCGCCCATATTGGCCGGATAATAATGTTCTAACATCGCGCTCTCCTTTTGATGACGTTAACCTCTAACCTACCAGAAAACCGCGCATTTACTAAGGAAACCAGGCCCTGCGCGGCCGAGTGGCGATAAATTGCACTATACTGGGCAAACACTCTCCCCTGTTACAGGATCATCGCCATGTCATTCCAGGGAAGCTGCCACTGCGGCGCCGTCACCTTCTCCGTGGACGCCGAACTGCCCACCGAAGCCCTCAGCTGCAACTGTTCCATTTGCCGCCGCAAAGGGCTGCTGCTGTCTTTCTTCCCCATCAGCGCCTTCACGCTCAACAGCGGCCAGGACCAGCTCAGCACCTACACCTTCAATCACCACAAGATCCGCCATCAGTTCTGCCGAGTCTGCGGTGCCCAACCCTTCGCCTACGGCACTGCGCCGGACGGCGCCGCGATGTGCGCCGTCAACCTGCGCTGCGTGCCTGACGTTGCGCTGGATGCGTTGCAGATCCACACCTACGACGGCGCCAGCGTCTGAGATCCCGCGTTTTCAGCGGTAGACGGAAAATTTCTTGGTCAGCGGCTTAAGCTGTTCGGCGTCGCCGTAGAGCGCCACCGCCACGAAATCCAGCTGTTCGTAAGGGGTACTGGCGGTGTCGGCGATCTGCTGTTCTGCGGAGTGCGACAGCATGGTGGTGGTGAAGAAGTTGGACAACACGCCCTCTTCCTTGCACTTCAGAATCAGGTTGCTGAGCTGGCTGCTGTTCTTGGCCTGCAGGATCACGATCGGATAGTGGCTCATATTGGCGCTGACGCCGTCGAGGCTGCTCGGATAGTGGTGAAACTCGCGCTGCTCGATCAGATCGGTGATGCCCGCCGTCAGATGGCAGGAAGCGTTAAACAGCGTGGCCGGTTCGTGATTGCGGTTGAGGATGATATAAAACTTTTTCTCGTTGTCGCTGTACATGCTCTTCTCCTTGAATAGGCAGCCAGTTTTACCCAACCGGCGCACGGTTTCAAGGCGCGATAAGGGGCCGCGTCCGGCCCCCGTGATAACGCTGCCGACTCAGACGGCGCCTTCACCCGGGCCGAGCGGCTGCGCCACCTGATGCAGCACGGTGATGTTCTGCAAAAGCGTGCCGCCGTCGATCGGCTTCATTTGGCCGTCGCGATCTTTATAGTGCGTCGGCTTGGCGCCGTGGAAGAACAGCCCGGCGTTGACCTGCACGCCCAGATAGCCTGCGCTGGCCGGCAGGCGCTGCACGTCGGTCCAGGGGTTGGAAACCGGCACGTACTGAAAGCCCTCGCCCGTCTTGGCGTACAGCGGGCGCAGCAGCGTAACAAAGGCCATCATCGGCGACAGCGCGTCTTTAAAGATCTGCACCGGCCGATCGACCGTCATCAGGAAACCCTGCGGCTGCTCCTCAACCGTGTCGAGGCTCAGGCTGCTGCTGATATCATCACCCCGGCCGCCATAGCTCCATTCAATGGCCGGTGCTCCACTCTCGTTCATCATCTCTGACATACACTGCTCCTTATAAAATGAATACCACACGCCTGCTGCGTGCCGGAACAGTAAACCGCTGAAGGGAGGCGAGCGTCCACGCCGGGCGGCACGCTGGCGAACCAAACAACGAAGGCGCGCAATCCATAAAGCTCGAAATGAATAATTTCTCCACGTGATAGCGCAGCATTTGAACGACCTCAGCCGTTGCAAGAGCACATAGTGATGGCGTTACCGCCACTGGAGAGTGTTATGACCGCGATTAAACCGGACGCCATCGACCGCGTTCTTCCCGCCGCCACACCCTGGTTAGCCGTCGTCAACGTGTTGTTCGCCGGCATCGCCGCGGCGCTGCACGTGGGCAAGGCCACCATCGCGCTGCCGGCGCTGCAGGCCGAGTTCGGCCGTTCGCTGGAGGCGCTGAGCTGGGTGATTTCGGCCTTTCCCTTCGTCGGCGTGTTCGGCGGCATCGCCGCCGGGCTGTTGGTGCGCCGCTGGGGTGACCGGCGCCTGCTGGCGCTTGGGCTGCTGATCATCAGCGCCGCCAGCTTTACCGGCGCCACGCTGCACGACTTCGGCGGGTTGATCGTCAGCCGCTTTGTCGAAGGCCTCGGCTTCGTGATCGTGGTGGTCGCCTCGCCGGCGGTGCTGAACCGCCTCGTCGCCCCAGCGCAGCGCAGCCTGGTGTTCGGCATCTGGAGCACCTTCATGCCGGCGGGCATCGCCATTTCGCTGTTTTTCGGCCCGCACCTGGCCGACTGGCAACAGAGTTGGCAGGCCGGTGCGGCGCTGACGCTGCTAGCCGCCCTGCTGCTGCCGCTGACCACCCCCCGACGCACCGCCGAGGCACACGTTCCGCCGTTACAGCTGCGGCAAGCGCTGGGCGCGATGCTACGGGCGCGCCGGCCGCTGTTGCTGGCGCTGATGTTCACCACTTACAACCTGCAGTTTTTCTCGGTGATGACCTTCCTGCCGATCTTCCTGATGCAACGCATCGGCCTGTCGCTGGCGGCCGCCGGCGGCATCAGCGCGGCGGCGGTGGCGGCGAACATCATCGGCAACCTCGCCGCCGGCGTACTGCTGTCACGCGGTCTGCCCGCCAGAACGCTGCTCGCGGCCACCAGCCTGATCATAGGCATCTTCGGCATCGGCATTTTCCTGCCGATGACGCCCAACGGCCTGCTGATCCCGCTGTGTTTCCTGTTCTGCGCCATCGCCGGCATGCTGCCCGCCACCATTCTGGCCGCCACGCCGGCGGCGACGCCGGAACCGACGCTGCTGCCGCTGAGCCTGGGGCTGGTGATGCAGGGGAACTATCTCGGCCAGGTGATCGGCCCGGTCGCGCTGAGCGCCATCGTGGCCGCGGCCGGTTGGGCGGCCCCGGCGTGGCTGGTGCTGGCGGCGGCGGTGTCAGGGGCGCTGTTGGCGCTGGCTTTTCTCAGCCGGCGGCATAATGCAGGGTGATAAGCAGAAAGGTCGTTCTGTTTGTTATAAGCGGTGCTGAATTTTCCCTGGTGCAGGTGCCTGCCTATCGCGAAGGATATGGCCAGTGATGATCAAGGCCCGATAATGACAAGGCGCCGGTGGCCGCGAAATACACCAGCAGGCCGGCAAAGGCGATCAGTAGCGTTTTCTCGATGACGCCGAGTCGTTTGTGTTCAGTCATTTGCATACTCCTTCGTGATATCGGGCGAACGGCCGCCCTCATCAACACTAGGAAAGCCTGGCGCAGGCGGCAAGCGCGGCTCACAAAATGAAACACAATCGATAAATTTTGTTAATTATTTAGCCCTCTTTCCTTTCTCACGCCGCCGCCTGTTCACCGTGCGGCGCCCGCCTTGCCCTTAATAACCCTATGGAATACGCCACTAA
Organism: Serratia sp. A07; assembly: GCF_058725505.1. Classification (NCBI taxonomy): domain Bacteria; kingdom Pseudomonadati; phylum Pseudomonadota; class Gammaproteobacteria; order Enterobacterales; family Yersiniaceae; genus Serratia; species Serratia sp. A07. The sequence continues at coordinate 13,044 of NZ_JBZXDO010000028.1, read as the reverse complement.
AAATCCCCTACCGGTTAAGCAAAGGTGATGATAGTGTTGTTTTCATTCAGTTCATCTATGCTGAAAATTCATCTTTTGAGGGACGACTATGATGTCTAAAGGCATTTCCAAAGGATTCTTTATTCTGATCCTGTTTATCGTCACCGCCGCCTTTCTCGACGTGCTGGGGCCTTACTACTCCTCGGTGCTGTGGGCAATTATTCTGGCGGTGATTTTCCATCCGGTGAAAAAGAAGCTGAAGCAGTACGTCGGCGAACGCAACGGCGTGGTGTCGCTGCTGACGGTGGCGCTGATCTGCCTGATCGTGTTCACGCCGTTGGCGATCATCGCCTCGTCGCTGGCGATGGAATTCAACGTGATCTACACCAAGCTGCAGACCAACAACAGCCAATTGCCGACCATGCTGGCGGACTTTATGCGCCACCTGCCCGGCTGGGCGCAGCGCTTCCTGGCGGAGCATAACCTCAACAGCGCCGCCGAGATCCAAAAGCAGCTTTCCGAGGTGGCGCTCAAGGGCGGCCAATACCTGGCGGGCAGCGTCTTCCTGATCGGCAAGGGCACCTTCAACTTCGTCGTCGGTTTCGGCGTAATGCTCTACCTGCTGTTCTTCCTGCTGAAAGACGGCCCCTACCTGGTGAACCTGGCGCTCGAAGCGCTGCCGCTTTCTCAGCACGTGAAGCACCACCTGTTCGTGAAGTTCGCCGCCGTCTCCCGCGCCACCGTCAAGGGCACGGTGGTGGTCGCCGTGGTGCAAGGCGCGCTCGGCGGGCTGGCGTTTTACTTTACCGGCATCGACGGCAGCCTGCTGTGGGGCGCGCTGATGGCGTTCCTGTCGATCATTCCGGCCGTGGGCTCCGCCATCATCTGGGTGCCGGCGGTGATCTACTTCTTCGCCACCGGCATGCTGTGGAAAGCCATTTTCCTGGTGGTGTTCTTCGTGGTGGTGATCGGCCTGGTGGACAACATCCTGCGCCCGCTGCTGGTGGGCAAAGACACCAAAATGCCGGACTACCTGATCCTGATCTCCACCCTGGGCGGCATGGAGATCTACGGCATCAACGGCTTCGTTATCGGCCCCTTGATCGCCGCGCTGTTCATCGCCTGCTGGAACATCCTGTCCGGCCGCGACAGCGAGGAGAACATCGAAGAGATCGACGAAGAATTCATCGAGGAAGGCAAAAACCATCCCGACGCAGCGGAGTAACCCTCCCGCAGCGAATCACGCCGGGGCCCGTTTGGGCCCCTTTTTTGTCTGTGGTATCCTTGCCCGGCTCACAAGGAAGAACGGGTTTCGTTATGCTTATTTTTTACGCCACGCTGGCTATCGCTTTCACTCTGCTGTGCCTGCTAGCCTTTATCTATTGCGCTTACCAGCTGTCGAAGCACGGCGACGTCAAGTTTTTGGCCTCGCTTTCGGTGCTGGTTTTCGCGCTGCTGGCCTTCTATGCCGCTTATGGTTACGTCAGCACCTGGCTGCAACAGCAGGCGGTCGATGTCCGATTGTATTAGCGCGCCGGGATAAAAAAGACCTGCTCCGGGTCGCCGTCATCGAGATTGTCAATCTGGCCGCTGGCGACAAAGCCGGCGTTCAGCAGCAGCCGCTGCATTGGCAGGTTGGAGCGATTGGTGGAGGTGAACAGCTTCGGGTGCCGACAGTGGGACTTCAACGCCGCAATCAGCACCAGCCCGACGCCCCGGCGGCGATAGCGCTCGCCGACCATCAGCATCTCGATGAAGCCGCAGCCGAAGAAGTGATAGTGCAGCACACCGTAGCCCATCACCATGCCCTGTTCCTCGGCAAGATAACAGATGCCCTGCCCGCACCAGGCGCGGATCTGCGCCGCGCGCTGCGGCTCGTATTCGGCAGCGCTGTCGAGGGCGATCAGGGCTGCGGCATCGGTTTCAGTGGCAAGACGAACAAACATGTTTACCCCCTCATGCTTATGAGTGACGGCGACACCGCTTCAACGAAACGGCAACCGAAGCGGGATAACTTTTACATCCCCGCCGAATTTTGTAATCCTATTATAGAGTTACTAAAACACACGCCAAGGAAGGAAAGCATTTCCCGATGAGAATCCCGCAAATCTCCGCCACCCTGCTGTTTACCCTGCTGCTGGCGGGCTGCCAGTTCCACAAAACCGTGTTCCCGCCGCCGTATATCGGCACCCCGCAAGAGATCAGCACCTACGAAGTGAAAGGGCTGACGTTCGTCACCACCGTCACCTTCAGCGGCCTGTTCGCCGAAGACCTGGTGCGCGAATACGCACAGAAACATCACTATCGCTACTATGTGGTAACGATGCGCAGCAACGGCTTTAAAGATCGGGCCGAACGCGTGAGCGCGATGATGTATCGGTAGGTATTGGCAACATATGCCGTGAAAGAATGCCGAAAAATCCAGGTTCAGCGCAGGAAAATGCGATATGGAACGTGGTAAAGCCGCAAAGTCAGAGGCTGCATGAAAGTGCGGCCTCTGACTTCTGTTTAACCCAGTTGCCGCCCTTTACCTTCTATTGTCACTACGGGCGAAATTCCAACGTGATAATTTGGAACGCATTATGGACCTCTGCCGTTGGCGGCTTAGGCAGACGCGCATCGGCAACCGCCTTCATGGCGGCACGGCAAAGATCCGGATCGCCACCTTCAGTTCGAACACCGACTGGCATGCCGTCCGGCGCCAGCGTGATACGCAATGTACAGCGCTGGCCTGAGTAAGTGGCGGCGTCTTTTAAATGGCGTTGAATCTCAGCTTGTACCTGAGTCATGTAATGTAATTTCTCTTTTCCCGGCGCCGGCGTCTTTGGGGCGCCAAGGTTGGCGAAAAGATCATCGACCTCTTTATTCGCCGTATCGTTTTGGCTGGGGGCAGTACTCTTGGCACACCCCGTTAACGTCAGCGCGGTCATCGCCGCCAATAGTATCGCGATGCCGGTTTTGTAGCCTGAATGCGTTATTTTCATATCCCTGTCCTTATGGATGATTATCAGATGAATCAACGTTGTATTCAAAAAGATCCCCGGTGAATACTTATACAGAATTAACACCCAACCACCAGAGACATTGTTAGTATCAAGCATCGGCATGCGGAGTTTCTTGGTCCGATGATGGCATGATGCCATAGCGCCCTCGCCGGGCAGTACGTCTGCGAGCCCTGACCTATCGATAACTTTGTTATCCGAACGATCAATCACCCCATCAATAAATTAAGAAATTCTTAATTTTTTTTCGCATTAAAAGCGTTTCAACGCTAACAATCTGGAGATCCTGCCTATACTTACTTTCCTGCTATTAAATTCATTTAAGTAACCAGGATGGTAAGTATGAAAAGTAAACGACTCTTTGCCACGCTTCTTACTGCGACTACGGTGATGTTCATAGCGGGCTGCGCTTCCAATCAGGCGATCAAAACAACGGATGGCAAGACCATTGTCACCGACGGCAAGCCTCAGGTCGATAAAGATACCGGGTTAGTCTCCTATCGAAATGCAGAAACGGGCAAAACGGAACAGATCAATCGAGACCAGATTGCAAACATGAGTGAGTTGGATAACTAAAAGGAGCTACAAATGAAAAAAACGCTTGTTCTTCCCGCGATCGCCCTGGTTGCCATCGCCGCACTGTCAGGCTGCACACGCACCAGCTACGCCATCCATACCCACGACGGTCGAACGCTCATCAGTGACGGCAAGCCGAAAGAAACCGCTGCCGGGTTGATCGGTTATACCGACGCCAATGGCGTTAAACAGCAAATCAACAAGACGGAAGTCAAAGAGGTTTCAGAGATCCCTCATTAAGATTTCGATAACCTTAGCCAGCTAAAACCAAGGGAGCCAATGGCTCCCTTTCTACTCAAAAAAACCGGCGTGCTTGCGTGAATTTAACGATAACGCCGATAAACACCTGACATTTAGCGCCAACGTTCTCAGGTTTGCCATAGGGATCTCTCCTTTCCCTGCATCAAGCAGCTATAATCCAAAAAGTGGAGTTTTTTGATAACGATAAGGAGGGAGTATGTATAAAACTATCTTGGTTCCCGTGGATATTACCGAGCCGGAATTAACACAGCAGGTCATCCCGCATGTCAACGCGCTCGCCAGGCTCGAAGACTCCCACGTCCATTTCCTGGCGGTGATCCCGTCGCGCGCCACCTACGCCGCTTTCGGCTTTGCCGCCACGGCGGCGATAGAAACCAAAGACGAAACCATTGCGTTAGCGACCGAGGGGTTGGCAAAAGCGGCAAAAGAATTCAGCGTGCCTGAAGATAGAGTGACCACGCACGTTGCCGTCGGCGATCCTAAAGATCAGATCCTGGAACTCGCTGATGCGCTTAACGCGGAGATTATTGTGATGGGTTCCAACCGCCCTTCTGCGATCACTTACCTCCTCGGCTCCAATGCCACCGCCGTCGTCCGCCACGCCAATTGCCCGGTGCTGGTCGTACGTGAATCGGCTAACGCCGCTCGCTGAGCCTGTCCGATACCTCACTCATATTTGAACAATAAAAAAACGGGAGCCCTAAGGCTCCCGCTCTCATTCAAGCGCTGAACACGCTTACATGTGCTTAACGATAGCATCGCCAAACTCTGAACATTTCAGCAGTTTAGCGCCTTCCATCAGGCGCTCGAAGTCATAGGTCACGGTCTTGGCAGCGATGGCGCCTTCCATGCCTTTAACAATCAGGTCAGCCGCTTCAAACCAGCCCATGTGACGCAGCATCATTTCTGCGGACAGAATGATGGAGCCTGGGTTCACTTTGTCCTGGCCGGCGTACTTCGGCGCGGTGCCGTGAGTCGCTTCGAACAGCGCGCAGTCGGAGCCGATGTTGGCGCCCGGTGCGATACCGATGCCGCCGACCTGGGCCGCCAGGGCGTCGGAGATGTAGTCGCCGTTCAGGTTCATACAGGCGATCACGTCGTATTCCGCCGGGCGCAGCAGGATCTGCTGCAGGAAGGCGTCGGCGATCACGTCTTTAACCACGATCTCTTTGCCGGTGTTCGGGTTCTTGATCTTCAGCCATGGGCCGCCGTCGATCAGCTCACCGCCGAACTCTTCGCGCGCCAGCTCATAGCCCCAATCCTTGAAGGCACCTTCGGTGAACTTCATGATGTTGCCTTTGTGAACCAGGGTCACGGAGTCGCGGTCGTTGGTGATGGCGTATTCGATCGCCGCACGCACCAGACGCTTGGTCCCTTCTTCGGAGCATGGCTTCACGCCGATACCGCACTGCTCTGGGAAGCGGATTTTCTTCACGCCCATTTCGTCGCGCAGGAATTTGATCACTTTGTCCGCTTCGGCGGAGCCGGCTTTCCACTCGATGCCGGCGTAGATGTCTTCGGCGTTTTCGCGGAAGATCACCATGTCGGTCAGCTCAGGCTGTTTCACCGGGCTTGGGGTGCCCTGGTAGTAACGCACCGGGCGCAGGCACACGTACAGGTCCAGCTGCTGGCGCAGGGCCACGTTCAGAGAACGGATGCCGCCGCCGACCGGGGTGGTCAGGGGGCCTTTGATGGCGACGCGGTAGTCGCGGATCAGGTCCAGAGTTTCGTCCGGCAGCCACACGTCTTTACCGTAAACGTGGGTAGATTTTTCGCCGGTGTAGATTTCCATCCAGGAGATTTTACGTTCGCCGTGGTAAGCCTTTTTAACGGCCGCATCAACCACGTGGATCATGGCAGGAGTCACGTCAACGCCGATGCCGTCGCCTTCGATGAACGGGATGATCGGGTTATGAGGAACAACCAGTTTACCCTGGGCGTCAACCGTGATTTTTTTACCTTCTGCCGGAACAACTACTTTGCTTTCCATCAACCTCTCCTTCAAGCGCAATTTTGTTAATGCTTTGTAAGATGCGTGTAGATACTACTTGAATATTCGGTCCGCGCCAATCCGAAACGGATTCGGTTATAATGCGCTTATCATCCGTAATCTCAACTGTTATGAAAAAATTCTCTGTTAGAAATCACAACGTTAAACGATTCAGCAAGCCGAATGCCGCCAAACCCGCCGCGCCGAAAGGGCCGCGCCGAATTGTGTTATTCAACAAGCCCTTCGACGTGTTGCCGCAGTTCACCGACGAAGCCGGCCGCGCCACGCTGAAAGCGTACATCCCCTTCCCCGACGTTTACGCCGCCGGGCGCCTGGATCGCGACAGCGAAGGGCTGCTGGTGCTGACCAACGACGGCCAGCTGCAGGCGCAGCTCACCCAGCCGGGGAAGCGCACCGGCAAAATCTATTATGTGCAGGTCGAGGGCGCGCCGCAGGAGAGCGATCTGGCGCCATTGCGCAGCGGCGTCACGCTGAAAGACGGCCCCACGCTGCCCGCCGGGGTGGAGCTGGTGGCCGAGCCGCAGTGGCTGTGGCCGCGCAACCCGCCGATCCGCGAACGTAAATCCATCCCCACCAGCTGGCTGAAAATCACCCTGTATGAAGGGCGAAACCGCCAGGTGCGTCGCATGACGGCGCATATCGGGTTCCCTACCCTGCGCCTGATTCGCTACAGTATGGGTAATCTTTCGCTGGGTTCACTGCAGCCTGGTGAATGGAAAAGCATCGATTCCCTGTAGACCGATAACTGATGGAGGCGCCATGAAATACACGCCGATCGCGCTGCTGCTCGCCGCTCTGGCGGCCCCGTTCGCCACCCAGGCCGCCAGCTTCGACTGCGCCAAGGCGGCAAACCGCGATGAGCAAGCCATCTGCGCCAACCGCACGCTGAACGATCTGGACGTGCAAATGGCCACCAAATACCAATTCCTGCGCGGCCTGTTCGCCATGGGCGCGCGCGGCGCGATGCAGGACAGCCAGCAGGCCTGGCTGACAAAACGCCAGCGGTGCGGCGGCGATACCGCCTGCCTGCTGCAAAGCTATCGCACCCGCATCGCCGAGCTGGACGACATCTACCGGCGTATCGACAAACCGCTGTAAGGAAAGGAGAGCGCATGTTCAAACCGCACGTCACCGTGGCCTGCGTAGTGCACGCCGCCGGCAAATTTTTGGTGGTCGAAGAGACCATCAACGGCAAAGCGCTGTGGAATCAGCCGGCCGGCCACCTGGAGGCCGACGAGACGCTGGTGCAGGCTGCCGAGCGCGAGCTGTGGGAAGAGACCGGCATCCGCGCCACGCCGCAGGCGTTCCTGCGCCTGCACCAGTGGATCGCGCCGGATCGCACGCCGTTCCTGCGTTTTTGCTTCGTTATCGAGCTGGAGCAGCCGCTGTCGACCGAGCCGCACGACAGCGACATCGATCGCTGCCTGTGGCTGAGCGCCGACGAGATTCTGCAGGCGCCCAACCTGCGTTCCGCGCTGGTGGCGGAGAGCATTCGCAGCTACCAGCAGCCGGAGCGCTACCCGCTGTCGCTGGTCGGCAGCTTCGCCTGGCCGTTTTAAGGGCGCCGGGCAGCACAAGATGAACAGTGCGCCGGCGCGGCCAACGTGGTAAAATCCTGCGCTTGTTTTTATCAGCACGGTTCGTGTTCAAGTTCGTGAGATCCCCATGTCAGACAACAGCCAGAAAAAAGTAATCGTCGGTATGTCCGGCGGCGTCGACTCTTCCGTTACCGCCTATCTGTTACAGCAACAGGGCTATCAGGTCGCTGGGCTGTTCATGAAGAACTGGGAAGAAGACGACGACGAAGAGTACTGCTCCGCCGCGACCGATCTGGCCGACGCGCAAGCGGTCTGCGACAAGCTGGGCATCGAACTGCACACGGTGAACTTTGCGGCGGAATACTGGGACAACGTGTTTGAGCTGTTCCTGGAAGAGTACAAGGCCGGCCGCACGCCGAACCCGGACATCCTGTGCAATAAAGAGATCAAATTCAAAGCCTTCCTGGAGTTCGCCGCCGAAGATCTGGGGGCCGATTTTATCGCCACCGGCCACTACGTGCGCCGCCAGGACGTGGACGGCAAGAGCCGCCTGCTGCGCGGCGTCGACGGCAACAAAGATCAGAGCTACTTCCTCTACACCCTGAGCCACGAGCAGGTGGCGCAAAGCCTGTTCCCGGTCGGGGAGCTGGAGAAGCCGGAGGTGCGCCGCATCGCCGAGCAGCTGGAGCTGGTCACCGCCAAGAAGAAAGATTCTACCGGCATCTGCTTTATCGGCGAGCGCAAGTTCCGCGACTTCCTCGGCCGCTACCTGCCGGCCCAGCCGGGCCCGATCGTCAGCGTTGACGGCCAGACCGTCGGCGAACACCAGGGCCTGATGTATCACACCCTGGGCCAGCGCAAAGGGCTGGGCATCGGCGGCATGAAAGACAGCAGCGAAGATCCGTGGTACGTGGTGGATAAAGACGTGGCCAACAACGTGCTGGTGGTCGCGCAGGGGCACGATCATCCGCGCCTGATGTCCGTCGGCCTTATCGCGCAGCAGCTGCACTGGGTGGATCGCCTGCCGCTGAGCGGCCCGTTCCGCTGCACGGTGAAGACCCGCTATCGCCAGCAGGATATCCCTTGCACCGTGACCCCGCTCGACGATGAACGCATCGAAGTGCGTTTCGACGAACCGGTCTCCGCCGTCACCCCCGGCCAGTCGGCGGTGTTCTACCAGGGCGAAATCTGCCTCGGCGGCGGCATCATCGAACAGCGCCTGGCGTAACTGCCCGGCAAAAGAAAAACGCTGCGTTTACCGCAGCGTTTTTTTTATTCAGAACTCCACCTGCGCCCCCAGCTCGATCACCCGGTTTGGCGGGATTTCGAACAGGTCCGGCGCCCGTAGCGCGTTGCGCTGCAACAGCTGGAACACCTTGCCGCGAATGCGCAAATACCAGGGCCGCTTGCCCAGCACCAGCGTATCGCGCGACATGAAGAACGAGGTCTCGTTCATGGTGAAGCTCATCCCTTCCAGGCCGCAGCGGTAAAGGATGTCCGTCACGTTGGGCGTTTCGCGCCAGCCGTAGCTCGCCACCACCCGCCAAAAGCTCGCCGACAGCTGTACGATCGCCACCCGCTGCACGTTGTGCACGTACGGCATGTCGGTGGTGACGATGGTCAGCAGCACCACGCGCTCATGCAGCACCTTGTTGTGCTTCAGGTTGTGCAACAGCACCAGCGGCACCGCGTGCGGCGTGCGCTCCATAAACACGGCGGTGCCCGGCACCCGCTTCGGCGGCGCCTTCTCCAGCGACTCGATCAGCGCGGTCAGCCCCTCCTGGTTGTCGCGCAGCCGGCGGATCAGGCGCGAACGCTCGGTCTTCCAGGTCAGCATGATCAGCAGAATGGTCAGCCCGAGCGCCACCGGCAGCCAGCCGCCGGTCGCCAGTTTGATCAGGTTGGCGCCGAACAGCGGCACGTCGATGCACAGCATGATAACCAGCATCAGCCCGCCCAGATAGCGCGGCCAGCCCCAGTTTTTCACCGCTACGATGCTCAGCAAAATCGACGACAGCAGCATGGTGCCGGTCACCACGATGCCGTAAGCCGAGGCCAGGTTGCTGGAGTGTTTGAAGCTAATGATCACGATCAGCACCGCCGCGAACAGCAGCCAGTTCACCACCGGAATGTAAATCTGCCCGGACTCCTGATCGGAGGTATAAATGATGCGCATCGGCGGCAGGTAGCCCAGCCGCACCGCCTGGCGCGTCAGCGAGAACACGCCGGAGATCACCGCCTGCGAGGCGATGACCGTCGCCAGCGTGGCGATCACCAGCAGCGGGATCAGCGCCCAGGTCGGCGCCAGCAGGAAGAACGGGTTGTTGATCGCCGCCGGGTTGGCCAGCAGCAGCGCCCCCTGGCCGAAGTAGTTCAGCACCAGCGACGGCGCCACCAGCGTAAACCACGCCAGGCGGATCGGTTTTTTTCCGAAGTGGCCCATATCGGCGTACAGCGCTTCAGCGCCGGTCACCGACAGCACCACCATGCCCAGCGCAAAGAACGATACTGCCTTGTACTCGAGGAAAAAATTCACCGCCCAGTAAGGGTTCAACGCCCGCAGCACGCCAGGGTGATGCAAAATGCCGCCGATGCCCAGCAGCGCCAGCGTCAGGAACCAGATCACCATCGCCGGCGCGAACAGCTTGCCGACGCTGCCGGTGCCGTGTTTTTGGATCGCAAACAGCGCGGTCAGCACCAGCAGCGAGAGCGGCACGATAAAGCGGTCCAGCTCGGGGGCGATAATCTGCAGCCCCTCGATGGCCGAGAGCACCGAAATGGCCGGGGTGATCACCCCGTCGCCATAAAAGAAGCTGCCGCCCACCAGCCCGATCAGCACCGCCGCCGGCACCCAGCGCGCATCGAGGTTGCGGATCGCCAGCGACATCAGCGTCAGGATCCCCCCCTCGCCGTCGTTGTCGGCGCGCATCACGAAACAAATGTATTTAATTGACACCACCAGCGTCAGCAGCCAGAAGATCAGCGACAGAAAGCCGTAGATCGAGGCCGGCGTCATGGTGATGCCCTCCTCTGCCGTCAGGCATTCGCGCAGGGTGTACAGCGGGCTGGTGCCGATATCGCCGTACACCACGCCGATGGCCGCCAGCGTCACCGCCGGCAGCGGCTGCTTGTTTTTTACGTGCATATAAAGGTCTTTATTTGAGGGCTCACGTTGGCAGTATAGATGCAGCCGCCGCACTTTATTTGCCGCCGCAACAATATGTTCGCGTCGCCACGCCGGCGATTTTCGCCGCCTATTTGCACAGTTCTGCGCCGCACGGCGCCTCCGCCTCGTTATGGGCGTATTAGACGCTGGGTTTACCCTCAATTTTGTGGCATGATCCGCGGCATTCGTTGTCATCGTTGTTACAGCCACGCCCGATCGTTCCCGTTCGCGGCCGCCGCCGTTATCCTGGCGATACACACAACCTTATGCAGTAAGCCATGTACCGTTCACCGCGTTTACAGGAGTCATCGTGGCGAAGAATTATTATGACATCACGCTGGCCATGGCGGGTATCAGCCAGGCGGCGCGTTTGGTTCAGCAGTTGGCCCATGAAGGGCAATGCAACCGCGAAGCCTTTCAAACCTCGCTGAAAAGCCTGCTGCAGATGGACCCGCCCTCCACGCTGGCGGTGTTCGGCGGTGAAGAGCGCAATTTGCTGGTCGGCCTCGAAACCCTGATGGGCGTGCTTAACGCCAACAACAAAGGGCCGGGTGCGGAACTGACCCGCTACACCATCAGCCTGATGGTGCTGGAGCGCAAGCTCAACGCCAACAAACCGGCGATGAACACGCTCGGCGAACGCCTCGGCCAGCTCGAGCGCCAGCTGGCGCACTTCGATCTTGAGTCGGACACCATCATCAGCGCGCTGGCCGGCATTTACGTCGACGTGGTCAGCCCGCTCGGGCCGCGCATCCAGGTGACCGGCTCGCCGGCAATCTTGCAGAACCCGCAGGTGCAGGCCAAGGTTCGCGCCACGCTGCTGGCCGGCATTCGCGCCGCCGTGCTGTGGCAACAGGTCGGCGGCAGCCGCCTGCAGTTAATGTTTTCCCGTAATCGTCTGTTCAAGCAGGCGCAAAATATCGTTGCTCATTGTTAATCGATCCCAGGAGTTGCTACCGATGGAATTATCCTCACTGACCGCCGTTTCCCCCGTTGATGGACGCTACGGTGATAAAGTCAGCGCACTGCGCCCCATTTTCAGCGAATACGGTCTGCTGAAATTCCGCGTACAGGTTGAAGTACGTTGGCTGCAAAAACTGGCGGCCTGCGCAGAAATCAAGGAAGTTCCCGCTTTTGACGCCGACGCAAACGCTTTCCTCGACAAAATCGTCGCGGAATTCAATGAAGAAGACGCTCAGCGCATCAAAACCATCGAGCGCACCACCAACCACGACGTGAAAGCGGTCGAGTATTTCCTGAAGGAAAAAGTGGCCGCGGTGCCTGCGCTGCACGCGGTGTCCGAGTTCATCCACTTCGCCTGCACCTCCGAAGACATCAACAACCTGTCGCACGCGCTGATGCTTCAAAGCGCCCGTCAGGACGTGGTGCTGCCTTACTGGCGCAAGATCATCGACGCGCTGAAAGGGCTGGCGCTGGAATACCGCGATATCCCGCTGCTGTCGCGCACCCACGGTCAGCCGGCGACCCCGTCGACCGTCGGTAAAGAGTTCGCCAACGTGGCTTACCGCATGGAGCGCCAGTACCGTCAGCTGGAGCGCGTGGAGATCATGGGTAAAATCAACGGCGCGGTCGGCAACTACAACGCCCACATCGTCGCTTACCCGGAAGTGGACTGGCACCAGTTCAGCGAGGCGTTCGTGACCTCACTCGGCATCACCTGGAACCCGTACACCACCCAGATCGAGCCGCATGACTACATCGCCGAGCTGTTCGACTGCGTAGCGCGTTTCAACACCATCCTGATCGACTTCGACCGCGACATCTGGGGCTACATCGCCCTGAACCACTTCAAGCAGAAGACTATCGCCGGCGAAATCGGCTCTTCCACCATGCCGCACAAGGTCAACCCGATCGACTTCGAAAACTCCGAAGGCAACCTGGGCCTGGCCAATGCCGTGCTGGGCCACCTGGCGGGTAAACTGCCGGTGTCCCGCTGGCAGCGCGACCTGACCGACTCCACCGTGCTGCGTAACCTGGGCGTGGGCCTGGGCTACGCGCTGATCGCCTATCAGGCCACCCTGAAAGGCATCAGCAAGCTGGAAGTGAACCAGGCGCACCTGCTGGACGAACTGGATCACAACTGGGAAGTGCTGGCCGAGCCGATCCAGACCGTGATGCGCCGCTACGGTATCGAGAAGCCATACGAGAAGCTGAAAGAGCTGACCCGCGGCAAACGCGTGGACGCTGCTGGCATGCAGGCGTTCATCGATGGCCTGGCGCTGCCGGAAGAAGAGAAAACCCGTCTGAAGGCGATGACCCCGGCCAACTACATCGGCCGCGCCACCACCATGGTCGACGAGCTGAAGTAAGCGCTTTAGCCCGATAAAAAGGCGGCCCAGGGGCCTAATGCCGATCAGTTAAGGATCACTTGAACGATCCTGTCGCTGTGTAAGAATCCGTAATCTCTCTGAGGTTACGGATTTTTTTATGTTGCTGAGTCAGGCTCTTGATACCGTTCTTAAATTCTCCCCCAAAGAATTCGCTGCGCTT
>NZ_JBZXDO010000027.1:0-58568 GCF_058725505.1 Serratia sp. A07 | reverse complement strand
TGAGTAGGTTGTGATCTCAGATTACAAACCGGCCAAAATAATTGTCGCGAACCGGCCAGATTAATTGTCGTCAGATAGTGAGTGACGTGACCGGCATCGGCATACTGGAGTTACCGTTTTGGCTGCTGGAGCAGGTGGGGAAACTGCTCACTTGGTTGCTTACCGGCAATTGGCCTTATGACGATCGCGATATGTATGGCCAGCCGATGAACATCAAGTACGCGCCGAAAACCACCACCTGCCGTTTCGACAACGCCGGCCTGACGGTCAGATTGCCCAAAATGGGCGTGGCGCAGGTGCTGAGTAACAACCAACCCGGCTACACCCCGTTCTCGCTGAACATCAGTTGCCAGAACATGCAGCAGGAAGGCATCGCCGATCGCGCCGTTGAGATGTTCCTGTCCAGCAATAACCTGCTGGCCTCCGACGCCAGCGTGTTGACCAATGCCAATGCGGGCGGGGCGCAAGGGGTGGGGCTGCGCCTGTTCAAGCGCGACATGCCGAGTTCGCCGGTGGTACTGTCGCCTTCCAACGTCGATCGCGGCAGCGCCACCTCACTGTTTCACGTCGCCGGCGGCGGCAGCCTGAACAGTCACTTCATCATCGGCATGGGGGCTTATTATTACCCTTATCAGCGCGATGGCGTCACGCAGGGGGAAATCAACACCTCGGCCACGTTGAACATCATCTATCCCTGAGAGGTTCGGGCTCGGAATAACCGGTGCGCAACCTGTTTCGCTCACCGGTGTTCCGTCATGCGTTCGAAAATATGCGCGCCGGCGCCCTGTTGGCCCAAAATATCGTTTGGGTTGCGCAGCGGGCAGTCGGTGAGCGACAGGCAGCCGCAGCCGATGCAGTTGTCGAGATGGTCGCGCAGCACCGTCAGCCGCTGAATGCGCTCATCCAGCGTTTTGCGCCAGGCGGAGGACAAAATTCCCCATTGTTCGGCGGTCAGCTTGCTGCCGGCAGGAAAGCGGCCCAGCGTGGCGCGGATCTCCTCCAGCGGAATGCCCGCGCTTTGCGCGATTTTGATCACCGCGATGTAGCGCAACACCACCGGCGTGTAGCGGCGCTGGTTACCGGCGTTGCGCGTTGCCTGAATCAGCCCCTTGCTTTCGTAAAAGTGCAGCGCGGATACCGCCACGCCGCTGCGCTTCGCCACTTCCCCCACGGTCAATAGCCGATAGGTGTCAATCGGTTCATTTCTTGCCATTCCACGTTCCTCAGCTTGACCTCAAGTTAACCTGAGGTTTTATAGTGCAGCCAGCCGGGCTTGGCAACCGGCATCTCTCGTCACCTGCCTGCGCTGCGTCGGGGGAAGGATGGCTTTGGCTGTAAAATCAGGAAGAAACCGTTACATGATGAAACGATACCTCATTATTGCCGCGCTGCTGGCGGCGCTCGCCGCCGCCGCCGTTGCGATGCGATCCACCGCGCGGCAAAACGAAGGCGCGCCGACCTATCCGCCGGTGAAAGTGGCGCTGGCGCCCGCCCTGCGTGAACAGGCGGCGCGCAGTTACGCCGGCGTGGGCGAGCTGGAGGCGGCCAGCCAGGTGGCAGTGGCGGCGGAGACCAGCGGCCGCATCACGCGCATTCTGTTCGAATCCGGCCAAACGGTGCGGCAGGGGCAACTGCTGGTGCAGCTCAACGATGCGGTCGAGCAGGCTGAGCTGGTGCGCCTGCAGGCGCAATTGCGCAATGCCGATCTGCTGTTGGCGCGCATGCGCAAGCTGATGAACCTCAACGCCACCGCGCGGCAACAGCTGGACGATGCGCTGGCCGAACGGGATATGGCGCTCGGTGCGGTGCAGGAAACGCAGGCCAAAATCGCGCAAAAGGCGATCCGCGCGCCGTTCGCCGGCACCATCGGCATTCGCCGCGTGCATGAAGGGCAATACCTCAACGCCGCCGACGCGGTGGCGAACCTGGTGGACGCCGATACGCTGCGCGTCAACTTCTCGCTGGACGAACAAAGCAGCGCCGGGCTGGCGCTGGGGCAGGCGGTGTCGGTGCAGGTTGGGGCGTATCCCGATCGCGCTTTCCCTGCCGCCATTACCGCTATCGACCCGATGATCGGCAAATCCCGCACCGTGCAGGTGCAGGCGACGTTGACCAACCGCCAGGGGCTGTTGAAGGCCGGCATGTACGCCAGCATTCGCGTCACTCAGCAGCAGCGCGTGGCGGTGTTGACGGTGCCGGAAACGGCGCTGACCTACACGGCCTACGGCGATACCGTGTTCCTGGCGCAGCAGGGTGAAAAGGGCATGACGGTCAAACGCGTTTCGGTCGCCGTGGGTGAGCGCAACGACGGGCGCGTCGAGATCGTCAGCGGCCTGCAGGAAGGCGATCGGGTGGTGACCTCGGGCCAGCTCAAGCTGAGCGACGGCATGGCGGCCGAGCCGGTGGCGCAGGATACGTTGAACGCCGCCCAGGCTGGTTCTTGAGGAGAGACCGATGACATTTACCGATCTGTTCGTGCGCCGGCCGGTGCTGGCGCTGGTGGTCAGCACCCTGATCCTGCTGTTCGGCGCGCTGGCGCTCAGCCAACTGCCGATCCGTCAATACCCGCTGTTGGAAAACTCCACCATCACCATCAGCACCGACTATCCCGGTGCGTCGTCCGAGCTGATGCAGGGCTTTGTCACGCAGCCGATCGCCCAGGCGGTGTCGTCCGTCGAGGGCGTTGACTACCTTTCATCCTCATCGGTGCAGGGGCGCAGCGTGGTGACGGTGCGCATGGCGCTGAACCGCGACTCCACCCAGGCGTTGACCGAAGTGATGGCCAAGGTCAACCAGGTGCGCTATAAGCTGCCGGAGCAGGCTTACGATCCGGTGATTGAGCGCTCCGCCGGTGAAGCTACCGCCGTCGCCTATGTCGGCTTTTCCAGTAAAACGCTGTCCACGCCGGCGCTGAGCGAATACCTGACGCGGGTGGTGGAGCCGATGTTCACCACTATCGACGGCGTCGCCAAGGTGGAAGTGTTCGGCGGGCAAAAAATGGCGATGCGCCTGTGGCTGGACAGCGATCGGCTGGCCGGCCGCGGCCTGACCGCCGCCGACGTGGCCGACGCGGTGCGGCGCAACAACTACCAGGCGGCGCCGGGCAAGGTGAAAGGGCAGTATGTGGTTGCCAACGTGCGGGTGAATACCGATCTCACCAGCGTGGAGGAATTCCGCAATCTGGTGGTGCGCAACGACGGCAACGGCCTGGTGCGCCTGAAAGACGTCGGCACCGTGGAGCTGGGCGCCGCAGCCACGGAAACCAGCGCGCTGATGGATGGCGAACCGGCGGTGTTTCTCGGCGTTTTCCCCACGCCGACCGGCAACCCGCTGGTGATCGTCGACGGCATTCGTCACCTGATGCCGGCAATTGACAAGATGCAGCCGCCGGGCGTGAAGATGGCGCTGGCGTTCGAAACCGCACGCTTTATCCAGGCCTCGATCGATGAAGTGGTGCATACCCTGCTCGAAGCGCTGGCGATCGTGGTGGCGGTGATCTACCTGTGTCTGGGATCGCTGCGCACCGTGCTGATCCCGGTGGTGACCATTCCGCTGTCGATCCTTGGCGCTGCCGGGCTGATGCTGGCCTTCGGCTTCAGCGTCAATTTGCTGACGCTGCTGGCGATGGTTTTGGCGATCGGTCTGGTGGTGGACGACGCCATCGTGGTGGTGGAGAACGTGCATCGCCATATCGAAGAGGGGAAAACGCCGCTGGCGGCGGCGATGATCGGCGCGCGCGAAGTGGCGGGGCCAGTGATTGCCATGACCCTGACGCTGGCGGCGGTCTACGCGCCGATCGGCCTGATGGGCGGGCTGACCGGCGCGCTGTTTCGCGAGTTCGCGCTGACGCTGGCCGGCGCGGTGGTGGTGTCCGGCGTGGTGGCGCTGACGCTGTCGCCGGTAATGAGTTCTCTTCTACTGCCTGCCAAACAGAGCGAAGGGCGCGTGGCGCGCGCCGCCGAGTGGTTCTTCGGCGGCCTGACGCGGCGCTATGCGCGCGCGCTGGATTTCTCGCTGCACCACCGTTGGGTGACCGGCGCGCTGGCGCTGCTGGTGATGATCAGCCTGCCGCTGCTGTACCTGATGCCGCAGCGCGAGCTGGCGCCGACCGAGGATCAGGCCATCGTACTGACCGCCATCAAGGCGCCACAGCACGCCAACCTGAACTATGTCGAGCGTTTTGCGTACAAGCTGGACGAGGTATACAACCGCATGCCGGAAACCGAAAGCCGCTGGATCATCAACGGCAGCGACGGCACCGCGTCCGGCATCGGCGGCATCAACCTGACGCTGTGGCAGGCGCGCCAGCGCTCGGCGTCGACGGTGCAGGCCGATCTGCAACGGGCGGTGAACGACGTCGAAGGCACCAGCATTTTCGCCTTCCAACTGCCCGCGCTGCCGGGCTCCACCGGCGGGCTGCCGGTGCAGATGGTGCTGCGCACGCCGCAGGACTACCCGCAGCTGTATCGCACCCTGGAAGAGGTGAAGCAGAATGCCAGAAACAGCGGCCTGTTTATGGTGGTGGACAGCGATCTGGACTACAACAACCCGCTGGCGGAGGTGCATATCGACCGCGCCAAGGCCAACAGCCTCGGGATACGCATGAGCGACATCGGCGAATCGCTGGCGGTGCTGGTGGGGGAGAACTACCTCAACCGCTTCGGCATGGACGGGCGCGCCTATGACGTGATCCCGCAGAGCCTGCGTGAACAGCGGCTGACGCCGCAGGCGCTGGCGCGGCAGTACGTTCGCACGCAGGACAATACGCTGGTGCCGCTCTCCACCGTGGTGTCGGTGGCCGTTAAGGTCGAGCCGAACAAGCTGACCCAGTTTAACCAGCAGAACGCCGCCACCCTGCAGGCCATCCCCGCCCCCGGCGTTTCGATGGGCGAAGCGGTCGCCTTCCTCGAGCGGCAGGCCAATGCGCTGCCGGCCGAATTTAGCCACGATTGGCAGGGGGATTCGCGTCAATATACCCAGGAAGGCAGCGCGCTGGCGTTCGCGTTCTTGGCGGCGTTGGTGATCATCTACCTGGTGCTGGCGGCGCAGTATGAGAGCCTGAAGGATCCGCTGATTATCCTCATCACCGTGCCGCTGTCGATCTGCGGCGCCTTATTGCCGCTGGCGCTGGGTTACGCCACGATGAATATTTATACCCAGGTCGGGCTGGTGACCCTGATCGGGCTGATTAGCAAGCACGGTATTCTGATGGTGGAGTTCGCCAACGAACTGCAGATGCATCAGGGGGTGACGCGGCGCGCCGCGATTTTGCAGGCGGCGCAAATTCGCCTGCGGCCGGTGCTGATGACCACCGGGGCGATGGTGTTCGGCTTGATCCCGCTGCTGTTCGCCAGCGGCGCCGGTGCCGCCAGCCGCTTCGGTCTGGGGCTGGTGATCGTGTCCGGCATGCTGGTGGGCACGCTGTTTACCCTGTTCGTGCTGCCGACGGTGTACACACTGTTGGCGCGCGATCACGCGGTGGCGTCGCCCCGGCAGCGTGAGTTGGCCGCCGCGCAAAAGGCGCTGACGGAATAAACCGCCGGCGCCCGGATGAAAAATAAACCCGCCTCGGCGGGTTGTTTCGTCAGTTTTTGCAGCCCATCAATTCCGGCAGGACGCCGGGCTTGCTCTTCAGCGAGGCCTGTACGTCGTCCGGCAGACCGGCCCAGATGATCAGGCCGGTACGCTTCTCGATCTCGTCCACCGTCACGCGGAATTGGCAGAAATCGGCGCCCTTCGGCGTGTTTTGATCGAACAGGAAGGCGGCATAGTGGTTTACCGCCGGGCTGTTGTTGATGAAAATCACCTTCCAGTAGGCGCTGGGGATGGTGTGCGCTTTCTGGGTGCCCGGCAGTTTGCCCATATCGCGTTCATACAGTGGCCCGGTCACGGTATAGACCGAGGAGATATCGGCGCGATCGATCAGCTTGCGTTCCTGATCTTCCAGCCGCGCCCAGGCGCCCTGGTTAAGATCGGACTTTTGCGGCGTGATGTTGGACAGGTAGTTCAGCGATTCCCAGTCGGAAACGCCCGCCAGCGAGGCCAACGGCGCCTGATGGCCGCGATCGACCTTCAACGCCGCATTGGCACCGGTGTAATCGGCGGGCGCCAGGGTATCCGCCGGATTGAGCGCCGGGTCGGTTTTCCAGTTGCGCGTCTTGCCGCTGGCCGGCGTGTCTTTGGTGATGTGATAGGCCACCCAGTTGGCGAACTTGGTGGTGCTGTTGTTGTTCAACGTATAAGCATGACGCACGATCGACACGTTGCTGCTGCCGCCGGTCGGGCAGCCGACCGCGCAGTTGTCGATGGATTCGAGCGTGTCGGCCGACGCCTGTACGGCGAACAGCAGGGCGGCCAGGGCCAACATCTTGTTGTTAAAGCGCATATTCATATCCTCAATAAGTTAAAAAACACTGTATATATTTACAGTGAGTTAAACTTATCGCAGTGAAACGAATACAACAATGCAACACATTCGTGTTGTGAATGTGTCAGCCTTGATACAGCCATTGTTAATCTGAAGGCGGCAGAAAGAAAAACGGCGTTCAACAGACGCCGTTTCAGAGGGGGTTATTCCAGCAGGTCGTTGACCGTGCGGCGCACATAGTGCGTCATTTGCGCCAGATCGTCCGGCGACACCGGGCCGCCGCCGGCGCGCACCACCTGCTGTTCAATCTGGGCGATCTCTTGCTCGACTTTGTTGGCGATTTGCACTTTGACTATCTTGTCCACCGAAGACAGCAGCACCTTCAAGACCACTTTCAGCGCGATGTTCTCGCAGAACGAATCGTAGTGATGAACCGGCGGCGGCGGGGCCGGAGCCGGCTCGGGCGCGCGCGGAGCCAGAGCCTTGAAGCTGTCTACATTTTCAATAATAAGATCCATGTCTCTTATTAGTTCATCAAAATCTTTAGACACTGACTTATTCCCTTCGCTGTGCGCAAAAAACAGAACGCCCGTCCTCGCGCCTAAGGCTGACAAGCGACGGGCAGAACGAATTCGGGCCTGGCCTTCAGACGCTGAATGGCCGGGGGAGGGGCATTCTAACCTTGCGGCGGGTCGGCAACAAGATGGGGCCGTGCGAATGCGCGGCCCTTTGAATCACAGGCGCAGGAGGGTGCTTAACTTTTCAGCTTGGCGGTGATTTTTGCCACGTGCTCGCCCTGATAGCGGGCAATGGTCAACTCTTCGTTGCTCGGTTGCCGCGAACCGTCGGCGCCGGCGATGGTGGTGGCGCCATACGGGGTGCCGCCGCGTACCTGCGAAACGTCAAACAGCTCTGGCGTGGCATAGCCGATCGGCACGATGATGAAACCGTGGTGCGCCAGCGTGGTCCAGGTGGAACTGATGGTGTGTTCCTGGCCGCCGCCGGTGCCGGTGGAAGAGAAGACGCTGCCTACCTTGCCGTACAACGCGCCGGAAGCCCACAGGCCGCCGGTCTGATCGAGGAAGGTGCGCATCTGCCCGGCCATATTGCCGAAGCGGGTCGGCGTGCCGAAGATAATGCCGTCATAGTCCGCCAGCTCCTGCGGGCTGGCGACCGGCGCCTGCTGATGTTGTTTGCCACCTGCTTTGGCAAAGGCCTCCGGCGTCATGGTTTCCGGCACGCGTTTAATCGTCACGTCCACGCCGTTAACCCGATTCGCGCCTTCGGCCACCGCCTGCGCCAGGTGTTCGATATGGCCGTACATTGAGTAATAAAGCACCAACACTTTCGTCATGTTCCGTACTCCCGCTCAGATGATTAACAAAAACCCTTGATAAGCATAGAAGCGAATGACGAATTTGGTTTTGTCGAATGGCGGATTCAGGGCAAGCGCCGCAGCTTGTGCGCCAGCCGCTGTTCCTGCCAGCGGCTGAAGACATTGCGCAGCAGCAGGGTACGCACCGCCCGCATGACCAGCGCGAGGCTCATGCCGCCGATCGCCCACAGCGACCAGAGATATTGCGGATGGGTAAACCAGTTGATGGCGAACAACATCACACCAATCACGGCGAAACGCACCGCCATGCTCAGCAGTTTGCCTTCTGCCGCGACCTGGCGACGAATGCGCTGTTCGTCAGGCGTCTCCTCCTCCATTGCCTGTTGCGGCTGCGCATTGAGATCGCTGACCTGCACGCCCAGCGCGGCAGCGATCGCGGTCAAGGTTTCCAGGCTGGCCTGTTCACCGTTTTCAATCCGCTGGACGGTGCGGGTGCTGAGGCCGGCGATCGTCGCCAGCTGCTCCTGCGACCAGCCTTTTTCCAGACGTAATGGCCTGATGCGGTACTTTTGCATGGTGCACTCCTGAGTTCGCTGTCACTGTCATTCAGTGTAGGGCGAGCGCGGTGGCGGCGCCACGACAGCGGCACGACAGCGACACGACATCCGCCGCCGGTGCGGGCCGGCGGGCGGTCAGAAGGCGACGTTGCGGATAAAACGCAGGGGCAGGTCGCCGTGGTTGGCGTAAGCGTAGCGTTGATCGCTGTTGAAGGTTTGCGCGGCGCCGGCGGTGAGCGTCAGCGTATCTTGTTCCAGCTCCAGCGTCAGGGTACCGGCAATCACGTAGATCATTTCGCTCCAGCCTTCGGCGTCCGGCGCAGAGTCATAGCGCTCGCCCGGCATCAGCGTCCATTCCCACAGCTCGGCCCGCTGCCGCGCCGGTACGCTGGCGGCGAACAGCGCCTGGCTGCCCGGCTGCGCGCCTTGCCAGGCCAATTCCCCGACCATATGGCTGCCGCGCGCCTCCGGTGCCTGGATCAGGTCGGTAAAGGAAATCGCCAGGGCGGCGGCGATCTTGTCGAGCACCGCCAGGCTGACGTTGCGATCGCCGGCCTCGATGCCC
This sequence comes from Serratia sp. A07, assembly GCF_058725505.1. Lineage (NCBI taxonomy): Bacteria > Pseudomonadati > Pseudomonadota > Gammaproteobacteria > Enterobacterales > Yersiniaceae > Serratia > Serratia sp. A07. The sequence goes on along the minus strand of NZ_JBZXDO010000027.1, from coordinate 49,743 downwards.
GCCAACATGCGGCGGCTGACGCCGGAAAGCTCGGCCAGCGCCATTTGGCTCAGGCCCGCCTGTTGGCGGTAGCCGCGCAGATTGCTGCTCAGGTACTGCAGCACCTTGGGGGGATCGGTTTTTGCGTTATGCGCCGTATTGCTCATCGCCGGACTTTATCTCATACTGGCAGGATCTGTGCATTATATTGCACTCAGCAGGAAGGGCAAGCCGGTGTCAGCAGCAAAAAAATCCTTTATTTCCGCCGTGGTTCCGCAAATCAGGCTGCCGGAAGCGGTGTTGATTTTCATCACCATGATCTGGGGCGGCACCTTTTTGGCGGTGCATCACGCGATGCAGGTCAGCGGGCCGTTCTTTTTCGTCGGCCTGCGTTTCGCCACCGCGACGCTGGCGCTGACCCTGTTTTCGCTGCGCGTGTTGCGCGGCCTGACCCTGTATGAACTGAAGGCGGGCGGGCTTATTGGGCTGGCGATTATGTTTGGTTACAGTATGCAAACCGTCGGCCTGCAGACCATCACCAGCAGCCAATCGGCGTTTATCACCGCCATGTACGTGCCGATCGTGCCACTGTTGCAATGGCTGGTGCTGGGGCGGTTCCCCGGCATCATGTCGTGGATCGGCATTCTGCTGGCCTTTACCGGCCTGATGCTGCTGGCGGCGCCGAGCAGCACCGACATGACGCTGAGCCTCGGCGAAATTCTGACGCTGGCCGGTACCCTGGGTATGGCGGCAGAGATCATTCTGATCGGCGCCTTCGCCGGTAAGGTGAATATCCGCCGGGTGACCATCGTGCAGCTGGCGACCGCCTCGCTGACCTCATTTTTAATGATGGCGCCGACCGGCGAGTCACCGCCGCCGTATTCGGAATATCTGCTGTACAGCGCCATTGGGCTGGGGCTGGCCAGCGCCTTGATTCAGCTGACCATGAACTGGGCGCAGCGCAGCGTTTCGCCGACGCGGGCCACGGTGATTTACGCCGGCGAACCGGTCTGGGCGGGCATCGTCGGGCGGTTGGCCGGCGAGCGTTTGCCGGGCGTGGCGTTATTGGGGGGCGCGTTGATCGTGATTGGGGTGGTGGTCAGCGAGCTGCGCGTGCGGCGCAAGGATAAAGCGGCGGTGGCGACGGAAGCGGATTAGCGCAGAGGCTTAGAAAGAAGAAAGGGGCGGAGATATCCGCCCCTTTTTGCATCACGCGGTTTTCTTCTTGCGCAGGAACACGTAAGACAGGCCGAGCACGATGAACCACAGCGGGGTGACGATCAACGCTTGGCGGGTGTCTTCGCGCAGCGACAGCAGCACCAGCACGAACACGAAGAACGCCATGCACACCCAGCACATCAGTTTGCCGGCCGGCATCTTGTAGATCGATTTCTGGTGCAGCGCCGGGCGCTGTTTACGGTAGACCAGGTACGAGCACAGGATGATGGTCCAGACGAACATGAACAGAATCGCCGATACGGTGGTCACCAGGGTGAAGACCGTCATCACGTTCGGGATCAGGTAAATCAGCACCACGCCGCCCAGCAGGCAGATGCAGGAGAAGGTGAGGCCGTTGGCCGGCACCGCGCGCTTGGACAGAGTGGCGAACGATTTTGGCGCGTCGCCTTCCTGCGCCAGCCCGAACAGCATGCGGCTGGTGGAGAACACGCCGCTGTTGGCGGAGGAGGCGGCGGAGGTCAGCACCACGAAGTTGATCACGCTGGCCGCGGCAGGCAGGCCGATCAGCACGAACAGTTCAACGAACGGGCTCTTGTCCGGCACCACGGAGCTCCACGGAGTGACCGACATGATGACGATCAGGGCGAACACATAGAACATGATGATGCGGATCGGAATCGAGTTGATGGCGCGCGGCAGCGATTTCTCCGGATCCTTGGTTTCTGCGGCGGTGGTGCCCACCAGCTCAATGCCGACGAAGGCGAATACCGCAATCTGGAAGCCGGCGAAGAAGCCGCTGATGCCTTTCGGGAACATGCCGCCGTCATTCCACAGATGGGTGAATGAGGCCACGGTGCCGGTCGGCGACTGGAACTGCATGGCGATCATCACCAGCCCGGCGACGATCAGCCCGACGATGGCGACGATTTTGATCATCGCAAACCAGAATTCCATTTCGCCGAACATCTTCACGGTCGCCAGGTTAAGGCCGAGCAGCAACAGCACGCACAGCAGCGAAGCGATCCATTGCGACAGCCCGGGGAACCAGAACTGGGCGTAGGCGGTAATCGCCACGACGTCGGCGATGCCGGTGACCACCCAGCAGAACCAGTAGGTCCAGCCGGTGAAGAAACCGGCCCACGGGCCGAGCAGATCCGCAGCGAAATCGCTGAACGATTTGTATTCCAGATTGGACAGCAGCAGCTCGCCCATGGCGCGCATCACGAAGAACAGCATAAAGCCGATGATCATGTACACGAAAATGATCGAAGGGCCGGCCAGGCTGATGGTTTTCCCGGAGCCCATAAACAGGCCGGTGCCGATGGCGCCGCCGATGGCGATCAGTTGAATATGTCGGTTAGTGAGGTTTCGCCGTAGATGATCTTCTGAAGCGGGCGTCGCGTCAGTCGCTATTTTAGAGTGATCTACCATCTGATGATGTCCTGTTTTACCTGTCATTAGTGAAGTCGCGAGCTCTGAAGTGGCTCTTTTTTATACATTTATCCGGTTGGCCCGGCTTTAGTAAGGTAGTGCAATAACGCCACCTTTGTGCAACATGTTTACAACATTTATACGCGGGATAAAAGTCGATCAATCTTTACACGGAGGAGGCAAATCGGACGTTCAGGGAGCGGAAGATTACTCTTCAAAAGGTGGGATTAATAGACCTTATGCGGCTTATCTCGTTGATTAAACAAAGGGTTGTAAAATTCGCATGAGAAAAAGTAATGAGTGTAAGCGTTTGACAGCGGCATTGGCGAGGAGGACAATTTATCTCGTTGGGTCGTTAGCTCAGTCGGTAGAGCAGTTGACTCTTAATCAATTGGTCACAGGTTCGAACCCTGTACGACCCACCAACCAAATCAGCGTGTTACGCCCAGGCTTTTCTCCGTTTCTTCCCGCATTGCGCCGTTTTAAGCGCGCTTTTTGCAAAAAAATTCGCATTTTTCGACTGATGTTCAGAAAGGTGATCTGGCGCAAACTGCGGTGTTGCACGGCAGTTTATGCGGCAAGAGAGGCTGTGCGCTGGCGCAACGTCGGCGCATGGTGCGGTCATTTGCCCAAGAATCTTTCAGGTCAAGATGCGGGGAATAAATGCGCAGCCGACATCAAGATCAGCGCCCAGGCGGCGGCCGATAGCGCGGCGGTGGCATAGACGCGCCCCAGCGGCAGCTTCAGCATGCCGGCCATCAGCGGTACGGTATAGCGCATTACCGCCAGAAAACGCGAGGCGAACAGCAATGGCAACCCGCGCTTTTGCAGGGCACGCTGGGCTTTGTGCAGCGGCGCATGAAAACGCGCCGGTAGCCGGCTGCCAAGATCGCGGCGGCATAGCAGCGCGCCGCAGTGGAACGACAAGATCGATCCCAGCGCGGCCCCGAGGGTGATGGCCGCCCAAACGGCGCCGACAGGCAGCGCGTGCTTGCCCGCAACGATGCCCATCAGCAGCGTGACTGAGGCGGGCGGCAGGACGGAGGAAACGAAGATCACGGATTTACCCAGCGCAAACAGGAAAATCAGCAGCAGCAACATCTCCGGCTCCGGGCTGTATTTGGCGATAATGTGCGTCAATTCATCCATTTAACACCTGTGGGCGAGGGGGCTGAATGCCAGTGTCCCATCCGCAGGTTCAATAATGGCTAAATAACGCGCCGCTATCCGGCAATCTTTGCGTCTTGCTTGCTCACGTCGGCGCGCCGGTTTTTGAGCGCCCACAACAGCGCGGCGCACAGCAGTGCAAAGGCGGCCAGCACCAGCGGCCCGGCATGCGGGCTGTGAAAACGCTGTTCCGCCTCGGTGCGGATAAGCGGGGCTAAAAAGCTGAACGCCGCGCCGAGCGTGGTGCAAAAGCCGATGCCGGCCGCCAGCGCCGGGCCGGTAAGCACCTGAGCGGGAAACGTCCAGAAAATCGGCTGTACCGCCAGGAAACTGACTGCACAACAGCTCAGGGCGGTGATAGCGAGCAAAGGACCGGCATAGGAAGAGACCACCAGCCCCAACGCCGCCGCGACCATGCAGGCGACGGCGATCGGTAGTCTTCTTGCGGGGTTTCTGTCGGCAAAGCGCGGCAGGAAATAGACGCCCAGCGCAGAGAACGCCCAGGGAATGGCGGCCACCAGCGAGGCCTTGAAGCCGAGATGGGTGCCCATCAGCGAGGCGACCTGAGATGGCAGGAAAAACATCAGGCCGTACACGCCGATCTGCAGGGTGCCGTAGATCAACGCCAGATGCCAAACTTTGCCGCTTCTCATCGCTGCTTTGACGCTGCTGGTTTCGGTCTGCTGCTGTTCGGCGGCCAACTGTGCGACCAGCGCCGTGCGTTCTTCCTCAGTCAGAAAGCGGGCCTGCTGCGGGCTATCGTCGAGATAGAAAAAGGCGAAGACGCCGAGGGCGACGGCCGGCAACCCTTCCAGCACGAACATCCAGAACCAGCCGGGCTTACCCAGTACGCCGTGCATCTCCAGCAATGCCCCCGACAGCGGGGAGCCGAGCGTCAGGGCCGCCGGCACGCCGAGCACGAAAATGCCAATGACCGAGGCGCGCACCTTATTGGGAAAATAGATCGACGCGAGCAGCAGGATGCCGGGGTAAAACCCGGCCTCGGCGATCCCCAGCAGAAACCGCAGGACGATAAACTGTTGTTCGTTGGTCACCAGCCCGGTGCAGGCCGACAGCGCCCCCCACAGCGCAGTGGTGGCGCTGAGCCAGCGTTTGGCGCCCCAGCGGTTCATCAGCAGGTTGGCCGGGATGCCGAACAGCGCATAGGCGGCAAAAAATATCCCCGCGCCGAGCGCAAAGGCGGATTGCGACAGCGCGATATCGATAGCCATCGCGTCCTTGGCAAAGCCGACGTTAACCCTGTCGATAAAGGCGACAAAGTACATGGCGAACATCAATGGCACCAGCCTGCGCCAGGTTTTGCGAATGGCGACGTTGAGCGCAGGAGCGGCATAGGTGGTGTGATTCACTGGCGTTAACCTCTCTTCTGAGAATTACAAGCGTCGGTCACAGGACCGTCCTGATGCCGTTGCCCTCAACACGACGGTAACCACGGTTTCTTTTCGCGATCCTTAAAGGTCTAAAGGACTAATGGTCAGGCCTTTAAGGGCGAAAAAAACGCCGCGTATCGGATCGGCAGGGTGGTGCAGACATCACCATGGTGAATGGTGTGTTGCTTTTTTGTTAACCGGAAGTTCACACAGGGCCAGGGTAGGTTCAAGCGCTTTGATCGAGATCTGTGTGCGCTATCACCGAATTGGCAACCCCGCGATAGGCCTGGAGTAGGGGGCTTTCATCTCGGGAGTGAGGACGATAAGGTGAGGCACGGCAAAACAGAATGCAGGAGCGCAACATGCTGAAGGTCATCGCTGAAGACTTTATCCAGCCGGAACACATTGAAACCGTTATGCCATGGTATCGCGAGCTGGTGGAGAAAACCCGTCAAGAACCGCTGTGCATCAGTTATGAACTGTGCATCGACCAGCAGGACCCCGGGCATTTTATTTTTATCGAAAGCTGGCCGGATCGCGCCGCCCTGGATGTGCATTGCCAGACTGAGCATTTCACCCGGCTGGTACCGCAGATCAACCACTATCAGCGCAAGCCTTGTACCTTCCTGTTTATGCAGGCATTTCCCGAGGTGAACGATGACTAGATGAAAAAAGCCCCGCAGGGGGGCGGGGCTAATGGCTTCTCAATGCATTTTGTAGTGGTTAAAAAATAACCTTATTACTTGAGGCATGCTCTGAGAATGCTCCTAAACGCATTCACTAAATGAATGTATTAGGTGGGGGCTTCGCTGGCGGTTTTGATGGCGTGCAACATACGGCGCCGTATCAACCCGCTCACCAGGCGAATAGTATACCAATAGGGAATAAACCGCCGCCGGCTGGCGTCGTCGGGGCAAAAGATGCGCGTTTCCGTCACCAGACGACAGCGCCCGCCCTCGAGAGGACTCACAACATAGCCCAGCGCGAGTTTGGCGACGCCGGGCTGAGCGAAGGCCAGAAAGCCCGCCCCGTCAGCGACATGCTCCAGACCGTATTCAGCCTGCCAAAATCGGCCGATCAGGCCATAGACCAACGCGTTGTCATCTTGCTCAAGCAGGCAAAAGTTATGCAGGCCAAACGGCGGTGGGCTGGGTTTATCGCGTGGCATCAGCCGTGCGGGCAATTCGCGCAGCGCTATCATGCTGCGGAAAAAGCGATCGTGCTTGGGATCGTAAGCGGCCACGGCCGCCAGTATCCGGGCCGACGGCGCGGCGATGGTGATGGCATGCCGCTCCGAGAACTGGTATTGCCCAAGGTATTTATTCAGCAGCGCCATGCTTTGCATTCTCCCGCCATTCACTTTGCAGCAGAGCGAAACCGAATTCGTCGCCCCACGCGCCTTTAAAAAACACGTTTTGCCGCCAATGGGCCTCGCGCCGAAAACCCAGCTTGCCGAACAGCGCGGCGGCGCCAAGGTTACGCGCGTCCACCACTGCGGTAATGCGGTGCTTCGCCAGCGGCCCGAACAGCAGGGCGATGACGGCGTTCAGCGCCTCGTGCGCCATCCCTTGCCGCTGATGGCTGGGCGCGAAGGTCACGCCCAGTTCAGCCTGGCGCCCCGCATCGAAGAAATGCACCGCGACATCGCCAAGCAACGCGCCGTCATCGCGGCGCTCGACCGCCAGTTGAAACCAGCTGTCGTCACGATTGAACTCGAGCCGCCGCTGCCGTTCGAAAAAGGCCTGCGCGTCGGCGGCGCCGTAGTCGCTCCAGCTTTGGTAGCGCGCCACGTCCGGGTGGCTGCGGTAGGCGGTAAAGTGGGGCAGATCGTCGGCCGTGAACGGGCGCAGGATCAGCCTGGGGGTCAGCAGAGGCAAAGGGCGCATTGTTTTTCCTTATCAGCGCATTAGGGCTACCGGCAGTGTAGCCCAGCGCCGAGAGGTGGGCTGCGTAAAATGAGCTGTGGCGGAAAAGCGGAAATGCCGGTTCAGGCGAACCGGCAGGGGTATTATCGGCGGGCGGCAGCCTGACGCAGGCGCTCGACCGGGCCTTGTTGAAAATCGAATGAGGGAGCTTCCTGCCGTGCCAGCCCCTGGCGCACGATGGCCTTAACCGTTTGGCTGGCGGCAAGATCTTTTCCGGCGATCTGTTCGGCGATGCGCAGTGCTTCTTCCCGGGCCGTTCCCTCGCTGATACGGGAAATGGCGCCGTGTGATAACGCCTCCTGCGCATCGACGATTCTGCCGGTCAGCAGCCAGTCGAGTGCGACATAGGGAGAAACTCGCGCCGGCAAGCGCGCGCACCCGCCTTGTGCGGCGACTAACCCGAGCCCGGTTTCGGGGAAGCTGAAGCGTGCGCCCTGGCCGGCGACGATCAGATCGCAGGCCAGGGCGAGCTCAAAGCCACCTCCGTAAGCGATGCCATCAACGGCGGCGATGATCACCTTGGCGATCTGTGCATGGATCAGCCCGCCAAACCCCTCCGGCGTGACAATGGGCAGTTCACCCTGATGAAAGGCGTTGATATCCATGCCGGCGGAAAATACCGCCGGTTGACCGGCCAGGACGATCGCGCGCACCGAGTCATCGTTATCTGCCTGCCGCAGGTAGGTGCGGATCAGCTCGGCCATCTGCAGGTTGATGGCGTTCTTTTTTTCCGGCCGATTGAGGGTGATGACCGCAACCAGCTCGCCATGGCGCTCATAAAGCACCGGGAGGGCTTCATTCATTGTTGGTCTCTCCCCGGAAAAACAGCAGCGTCAGCAGCAGGGCGATGGCGCCGAGCGGTAGCGAAAACAGCGGCAGGTAATGGGCCGGCAGCGCGTAGAGCGTCAGGCCGCCCAGCATGCCGCCCGCCGCGATGCCGGCGTACAGCACCGAGCTGTTGAGCGACACGGTCAGTGCGCCAAAGCGTTTCGACAGCGACAACAGGTGATGTTGGATCGGCACCAGATACATCCAGCCGGTAATGCCCCAGACCAGGAAGATGGCCAGTACCCACCAGGGGGAAGTGACATAAAAGGCCAGCAGAAACAGGGACAGCGTCTGGAGCGCCACGGAAAACAGCAGCACAAACTTGCTGCCGAGGGCATCGGTTAACGCACCGGAGGCAAAATTGCCGATCACCGCGCCAATGCCGAACACCAGCAGCGCGAGGGGCAGAATCGCCTGCGGGCCGAACTGGGTGTTTTTCAGCAAGACGCTGACGTAGCTATAGACGATGTGTTCCGAGCAAACGGCAAAAAAGGTGATCAGCAGCGTAGTCAGCACCGCCTTTTGCCGCAGCGGGGCGAGCCGCTCTTTCAGCGAATGCTTGCCCGGTGGCGCAATGGCGCACAGCGCCAGCGAAAGGCCCAGCAGCGCAATTGCCCCCAACAGGGCGATGAACAGGAATATTTCACGCCAGCCGATCAGTTTGGCGAGAAAGGTACCGAATGGAATACCGAGCGCAATAGCCAACGTCATGCCCCCATAGACGATGGAAATGGCCAGGCCGCGGCGTTTTTCCGCCACCAGCCCCACTGCGGCGGCGGCGGCCTGCGGCGTGTAACAGGCTGCACCCAATGCGGCCAGCACTCTGCCGAACGCGATCTGCAGGTAGCTGGTGGCCCAGGCGCAGGCCAAATTGCCGGCGATGAACAGCACCAGCGCCAACTGTAGGATATGCTTGCGGTTGACGTTGCCGAGCAGCCAGGCGGTCAGTGGCGCGAACAGCATATAAGCCAGCGCGAATACCGATATCAACTGCCCCGCTTGCGCGGGGCTGACGGCAAAGGTATCGGAAATGTCACTGAGCACGCCGGCGACGATAAAGGCGTCGGTGCCGATGGCGAACGTGCCGGTCGCCATTAGACAGAGCGTGACCAGATGGCCGTTATAATCCGCTAACTTCATCCTGCCCTCCGCAGATCGTTCGCTGCCCAGACCCGTCCCAGCGCCGCCAGGAACGTCTCCACGTCGGCATGGGAGTGCGCCGAGGTTGGTGTTACCCGCAGCCGCTCGCTGCCTGCGGGCACCGTCGGCGCATTGACCGGCTGCACGTAAATATCATGCTCATCGAGCAGTACTTTGCTGATGTGTTTGTTGCGGTGCGGATCGCCGACCCGCAGCGGCAGGATATGGCTGTCGGCCGACACCAGCGGAATGCCGGCGGCGCGCAGGCCGGTTTTCAGGTGATCGACGATCGCCAGCAGGTGCTTGCGCTGGGTGTCATGCTCGAGGTTGTATTTAAAACTGGCTAGCGCGGCGGCCACCACCGGTGCCGGTGACGAGGTGCTGAAGACGAATGCCGGGGCCCAGCTGCGCACCGCCTCCACCACCGAGCGGGGGGCGGCGATATAGCCGCCCGCCGCACCGTAAGACTTGCCGAAACCGCCCTGAATAATGGTGATTTTATCCAGCAGGCCCAGCTGTTCGGCGTAGCCCAGCCCTCGTTCGCCATAGACGCCGGCGGAGTGGATCTCGTCGAGATAGGTCAGCGCCTGATACTGTTCCGCCAGCGCCACGATCTGTGCCAAGGGAGCGAAGTCACCGTCCATGGAATACAGCGACTCGAAGGCGATCAGCTTTGGCCGCGCCGGATCGGCGGCCTGCAGCAGCTCGGCGAGGTGTGCCACATCGTTGTGGCGGAAGATCTTTTTCTCCGCCTTGCTGTAGCGGATACCGTAAATCATCGAGGCGTGATTCAGCTCGTCGGAGAATACGATCAGATCGGGAATGGCGTCGCACAGGGTGGACAAGGTGGCGTCGTTGGCGCCGAAACCGGTAGTGAACAGCAGAGCCGATTCTTTGCCGTAAGCGCTGGCCAGCAGCGTTTCCAGCTCGCTGTGGTAGACCGAGGTGCCGGAAATGCTGCGGGCGCCGCAGGTGCCCAACCCGACCCGGTTAACCGCTTCGGTGGTGGCCAGCAGCACTTTGGGGTGGTGGCTCATCGCCAGATAGTCGTTCGAGCACCAGACGTTGAGACGGCGCTCACCTTGGTGTCCGTGGCTGGTGGCCCAGGGTTTGTCCTGTACGCCGCGTTCAAGGTTGAGGAACTCGCGAAAACGCCCCTGTTTTTTGGTTTCCGCCAGCTTTTCTTCAAGAATGTTCAGTACGCTCATAGCATATTCCTTGTGTTAAACGGCTTTAAGGTTTAGTGACAGACCCTGGCCGACGCCGACGCACATCGTCACCAATGCGTTGCTCGCCTGTCGGTCGCGTAATTCCAGCGCCGCCGACAGCACCAGGCGCGCACCGGACATCCCCAACGGATGACCGAGCGCGATGGCGCCGCCGTTCGGGTTAACCCGCGCGTCGTTGGCGTCGATACGCCAGTGTTTCAGCGCCGCTAGGACCTGTGAGGCGAACGCTTCGTTAATCTCGATGATGTCGAAGTCGTTCAAGGTGAACCCGCCGCGCTGCAGTAAGCGCTCGGTGGAGGCGATCGGCCCCAGCCCCATCAGAGCAGGTTCAACCCCGGCGGCCGTGCTGTCGCCGATCTCCGCCAGAGGTTGCCACCCCTGACGCTTCACGTAGCGCCCGGAAGCCAGCAGCAGCACGGCGGCGCCGTCGTTGATGCCGGAAGCGTTGCCTGCCGTGACTGTACCGCCGGCGGAGAACGCCGGTTTCAGCGTCTGCAACTGTTGCAGCGTGCTGAGCCGGGGAAACTCGTCCTGCGCGAATATGCGGGTCGTTTTACGATCCGCCGGCACGTCTACGGGCGTGATTTCCCGTGCCAGCCGGCCGCTGTCGATCGCCCGGCGAGCCTTTTGCTGCGAGGCCAGCGCGAACAGATCCTGTTCCTCGCGTGAGATATGCTGCCGTTGAGCCACGTTTTCTGCCGTGATGCCGAGCGGATCGCTGCCGTAGCGCTCCGCCAGCCGCGGATTAACAAAGCGCCATCCCAGCGTGGTGTCGTACAGCTTTACCCCCTTATCGAACGGCGTTTCGCTCTTGCTCAGCACATAGGGCGCGCGGCTCATGCTTTCCACGCCGCCGGCCAGAATCAGTTCGCTAAGGCCGCTGCGGATTTTTGCCGCGGCGTAGATCACGGCATCCAACCCGGAGGCGCAAAGGCGGTTGAGGGTGATGGCCGGCACCGACGGATCCAGTCCGGCAAGCAGCGCCGCCATGCGGGCGACATTGCGGTTGTCCTCGCCGGCCTGGTTGGCGCAGCCCAGAACCACTTCGTCCAGGCTCGTTTCCGCCGCCGGATGGCGCTGCAGCAGACTGCGAATGATCGTTGCCGCCATGTCGTCGGGGCGGGTATGCGCCAGGCTGCCACCATAGGTGCCGATCGCCGTGCGCGTGCCGTCGATCAGATAAACGCCGTCATCTTGAATGCTCATCATTAATCCTTAAGGCGTGGTCGTCAGCGCCGGTTGCGCGGCGTGCAGAAGGGTGTAATGCGGCGCATAGCGCGCCGCGTGCAGCAACTGCGCCAGGTTGCTCAGCGTCGTCCTGACGTTTTTCTCCCCCAGGCTATCGAGCCAGCCGAAAATGCCGTCGGCGTAGTTAACGCCGGCGACGGCGGCGACATCGATGTCTTCCCGGCTGCAGACGCCGCTTTCCACCATGATCACCGACTCGTTGATTAGGCTGCTGAGGACGCGGGCGACGATCAAGGCCGGGGAATCCTTGATAAATTCAACCTGCGGGATTGCCGTGTGCAGCAGGCGTAAGAACAGCGCTTTATTGGCCCCAGAGGCGTGGCGGCTGTGCGCTGCCACCAGATACGCCGTGTCGGCGTAATTCAGGGCAACATCGACCACAAAGGCATCCGCCGCCGTCTGCTCGGCCAGCTGGTTTGCCGTGCGGCCATCGGTGATGCTGATGGTGAAAGCGTCATTGATCCGGACGGCCGGCCCCAGGCCCGGTAATGCCGGCCGTTGTTCCACGCGCAGCCGTGGCCACTGAAGCGCGGCCCGCTGTTGTAACAGGGTAAAAAAAGGGTGTTCGCCGTAAACGTGCAGCGTCTCAATGTCTGCATCGGTGGCGGCCATCACCGGCGGGGCGTTTTCTTCGACGGCAAAATAGGAGCGGCCGTTCTTTTTTCCCAATAGACCGGCATCGACCAGCGAACGCTGCAGGTGGCCGGGGGTATAGCGCGCGTCGTATTGCATGTCCTGCCAGATTTGCCGACTGACCTGATAGTTGATGTCCTGGCCGATAAAATCGGTCAGTTCGAGTGGCCCCATACGAAAGTGCCCACCGGCCTTGAGGGCACGGTCGATCTGCGGCGCGCGCGCCACGTGTTCTTCCAATAGGCGGAACCCTTCCAGGTAGTAGGGGCGGGCCATGCGGTTGACGATAAACCCCGGCGTGGCCTGGCAGACGACGTCACGTTTCCCCAACGCGGCCACCAGCTGGCGGCAACGCTCCGTGGTGGCGTATGCAGTACAGTAGGCCGGGATGATTTCAATCAGCTTCATCAGCGGCGCAGGGTTGAAAAAGTGCAAACCGATAAACCGCTCGCTGTGCGTCACCGCCGTTGCCAGCTTGTTAAGCGACAGTGAGGAGGTATTGGTGGCGATCAGCGTGTCGGGCTTGACTGCAGCGGCGATGGTCGCCAGCACCTCAAGTTTGGTTTGCTCTTGCTCGGCGATGGTTTCTATCACCAGCTCGCTGTCGGCAATGGTCTCAAATACCGAGGTGAACACCAGATTGGCCAACACCGCGCCTTTATCCTGCAGCGCGATCTTGCCCTGTTCGACTTTCTTGTTCAGGTCTAGCTCGATATAGTCGCGAGCCTGACTGAGGGTATTGCCGTTGCGATTATAAAGCACCGTGCGAATGCCTTTTTGCGCGAAAAGATAAGCGATGCCTCTGCCCATCGTTCCCGCGCCGATAATCGCAGCCGACTGAATTGCCGCATTACTTTCTGCCATAGAAAATCCCCGTCACTGTATGCCATGCGAAATTCGCAAATGCTTATTATCTCTTTGGATTTACGGCGGCACTGGGTGCCTGTCTGGAAAGTAATTGGCGGTGTCCCGGCTGTCTAACGGTAGAAATGACAGGTTTACGTGCCGAGGAGATTATGCTATTCGCGCAGTTTTCCAATTCGGTGCAATAAAGGCTTATTTTAAAGGGAATAGCTGTTTTCGTTATAGCGTTGGTATTTTTTATTATATGAAACGGCTACTGGCGCCGGGCGACGATATTCTATAGTGAGTCTGACCTATCGATAAATCGGCATCGCTATCTGGAGAACCTGCGTTATGGATACCCGCACTCAACGGCTCATGGCGGAGGTGATTGGCAGCCTGGCCGATCGCGAATGCTTTCTTACGCAGCTGGAGCCCTGCGCCGAGGCGCTGGGGTTTGATTATTTCTCCTACATCGTGTTTTCCTGTTATCCGGCCAGCCGCCCCAAGATGCTGATCGAAGGGAATTTTTCAGCGAACTATCTCGAGGATTATCGGCGGCAGCGGGTGTATTTGCAGGATCCGGTTATTGAGCGCGCTCACCATTCCACGCTGCAGTTCCAGTGGGACGAAAGCTTTTATCACGAGCGGCCGACGCTTTGGCGGCATATGGCGCAATTCGGCCTGTGCGCCGGCTGGTCGCAGTCGGTTAAGGATTGTTATGGCCGGCTGGGGATCCTGACGTTTGCCGGTAAAGCGCTACCCGAGCAAACGCCGCAAGCGCGCGCAGTAAATGAAACTTTTTTCCTTTGGCTGGCGCAAACCGCCCATAAAACGCTGCGTGAAGCCTTGATCTCGGTGAACGACGACGCGATAAAAGATGTGCTGACGCTGCGCGAAAAAGACATCTTACGCTGGTGCAGCGAAGGGAAAACGGCGGAAGAGATCGCGCTGTTGATGGGGGTGAGCGAGCGCACGGTCAATTTCCATATCGGCAACTCGATTAAAAAACTTTCTGTCGCTAATAAGACCGCCGCCACCGCCAAAGCGGTTTATTTGCAGCTGATTTAATCTCGAGTGCTAAATAATTAAGCGCCTATCCGTTATCGGTGTGATGTTTATATTTTGTTAAATTAAGAACTATCCTTATCAGTATTTACCCCCGATCACAAAAGCGTGATAAAGCGATTCACCGCGCCCGTGCGCGGCAGTATTCTGTAGGCACCCGGTTTACATAGAAAGGACGTGATATGTACAAGACTATTTTGGTGCCGATCGATATTGAAGAGGACCTGTTGACCGAACATGCGCTGAAGCATGTGGAATACTTGGCGAAGATGTCTGGCGCTAAAGTGCATTTCTTCCATGCGCTGCCGGATGCCTCGGCTTTTGTGACTGCCTATTCGTTCGGCCTCAAGGAATTTGAGAATCAGGCGGAAGTGAAGGCGGTCGAGAAGCTGAAGAAAATCATGTCGGAAATCGATCTGCCGTTGGATCGCCTTAATTACACCGTCAGCTTCGGCTCTGCGCGCGATCAGGCGCTGGAGCTGGCGGAAGAGATCGACGCCGATCTGATCATCATCGGTTCGCGCCGCCCGAGCGTGAAAACCTATCTGCTGGGGTCTAACGCTGCCGCTATCGTTCGCCATGCCAATATTTCGGTGATGGTCGTCAGATAATCCGTTTTAAGCCCACCGTTTTCGGGCGCGTTCTGCGTTTGCCGGTCGGCTGCAGAGCGTGCCTGGCGTTTTATTGCCATCTCAGCCTGAGCTGCTACGATTTTAGCTGACGTTTTTATGCCAACCGGGCCACCGGCCTTGCGCATATTCTTCATCTCAGCCAGAAGAGGGGCAGCTATGCCATTAGAAGTCGATGGGATCATCAGAGGCGATCGGGGCAGTGAACCGAGCCGTTGGCAACACGCGTCAACCAAACCGCTTATCACGCTGACCTGGCATCACACCATTCCCTGGAACTGTTTGCGTAATGTCTGGAATGGTCTGGTCGCGGGGCAGCATTGGGACGCGCTGGACGAGTTTATGAACCTGATCGGTGTGCCAAACCGCGCCGAGGTGCTCAAACAGATCAAGAATAAAAACCTGCAGGATCGCGATGGATTACACACTTTGGTGACCTGGCAAGGATGGAATATCGTCGAGGGGCCGGGTAATGAATATCGTGCGCAGGGAGACGATCCCGGTGAAAATTTCGACGGTTGGTCGGGTAAGGGGATGAGCACTAACCAGCAGGCGACGCAGCAGCAGGTCAACGTGTTGTACCGGGTGATGGAGCCGTTGGGTAACCGGGCGCTGGACGCCGCCAGACAGGCGCCGCCCATTACCGCTGAGGAAGCGGGCATTTTGCAACGGACGATTAAACAGACCCGCCCAACGTTGCGAGGAAAGGAACCGATCCGGTGGCAAGAAGACATGTGGCATCAGGTGCAGCCGGGTAAAGAGGCGAAACACTTCGCCCGCTGGGATACCAAACCGGTATGGCGCAAGCGCCTGCACAGCGACCTGGCTCAGGCAGGGTAAACCTCGCCCCGCGCCGGATTGCCGGCGCGAGGGAATCAATCCGGCGCTAATCGCACAGCGCCACGATTTCGTCATATAGCGCCCTGGGGATCTCCACGCCGTCTTGTTCGCTCTGCCTCCGCTGCCGATAACGGCGTTCGCTGGGGATGCGTGCGCCTTGCGCCTGCATATCAGCAAACATCGCCTCTGCGCTGGCGAAATATTTCGCCTTATCCGCACCGAGAAAACGTTCAGGATCCAACGCGATGATCAGCTCACCGCCGTAAGGCGACGAACCGGTGCCGTCGTCGTAGGCCAGCGATTCCTTGCTGGTCATATCGCCGATCAGCGGCCCGGCCAACAATTCAACCATCGCCGCCAGCGCCGAGCCCTTATGTCCGCCGAAGGTCAGCATTGCGCCCTCCAACACGCTGGCGGCATCGGTGGACGGATTGCCTGCCTTATCAATGCCCCAGCCTTCAGGCAGCGGGGTGCCTGCGCGGCGATGCAATTCGATTTCGCCGCGCGCCGTCGCGCTGGTGGCCATGTCGAACAAAAACGGCGGCCGATCCGGGCGCGGCCAGCCGAAGGCGATGGGGTTGGTGCCGAACAGCGGGCGCGAACCGCCGGCCGGCGTCACCCAGGCGTGGCTGGGCGTGCAGGCCAAGGCCACCAACCCCTGCTCGGTCAGTGGTTCGATGTCGGCCCACAGCGCGGAGAAGTGCACGCAGCGGTTGATCGCCAACGCGGCGATACCGTTGGTGCGCACCTTATCGATAAAGGCCGGCAGAGCGGTGCGGTAGGCCAGCAGAGAAAACGCGCCGCCGGCATCGGCGCGCAAGATAGCCGGCGCCTGGTCGAACAGCCTGGGTATCGCATCGGCAGAAACCTTGCCTGCCTGCAGCGATCGCACGCAGCCCAAGAGCCGGTACAACCCGTGCGAAGCGCAGCCGTCGCGTTCACCCTGGGTGACATTTTGCGCTACCGCCTCGGCATGCGCCTGATTGAAACCGTTGCTGCGCAGTGCGCGCAACGCCAGTTGATAAGCCTGTTCCAGCGACAGAACGTGCATGGATGTCATTTTGATGTCCTCCCTGGGTTCATTCTTCTTCATCGCCGATAAAATTGGCCTGGGGTAAACAGGTATAGGCGCCCCAGTAGTAAACCGCCAGCGCAATCACCGCCATGGTAAGGGTGTCCCACGGGTGGGCAATGGCGCCGATTCCGCCGAAGCTGCTGAGGTAGGAGAGTGCGATCACCAGCGCATAGAAGACGATCAGCCACAGCGAGGACCAAATTTGCTGCCGGAGGCTAACGGCGTGGGTCGGCACCTGATTTTTGAACAGGATGTAGATGAAGAACATCAGGATCTGCAAACCGAGCAGCCAGGAGACGGTATCCCAGCCGGACCAGAAGACGATCAGCGCCGAAATGATAAACGACAACGGGCCGAGCACGCAGAAAGCGCGCACCCGGAACGGACGCGGCATATCGGGCGCATTGCGCCGCAGCCCGGCGGCGGTGACCGGGGCGATGGCGTAGCTCAGCACCAGCGCGGCGGACACCACGCCGATCAGCTTTTCCCACGACGGGAACGGCAGCGTCCAGAATACCGAGAGAGCGAAGGTCAGCCACAGCGCCGGGCGGGGAATGCCGGACTCGCCATCTACCCGGGTGAACAGTTTGAAGAAGGTGCCGGCGCGCGCCCAACCGTAGATCACGCGAGGCGTGGCGTTCATATAGATGTTGCCGGTGCCGCTCGGTGAAACGATCGCGTCGCTGACCACCAGAAATGCCAGCCATCCCATGCCCAGCGTGATGGCGATATCGCGGAACGGCAGGGAGAACTGTTGGCTGATACCGGCCCAGCCGCCGCTCAGCATCTCGCTGGGGATACTGCCGAGAAACGCTATCTGCAGCAGCACATAGATGATGGTGGACAGCACCACCGACAGGATCAGCGCGATGGGAATGGTGCGCTGCGGCCTTTGCACCTCGCTGGCGACCGAAATGATCGGCGTCAGGCCGAGGTAGGCGAAGATGATGCCGCCGGCGGAAATGGCGGCCTCAACCCCGGCGGAACCGAAGGGAGCAAAGCCCTGGCTGTGCAGGTTTTCCGGTTTGAAAAAGCTGAACAACACCACGATCACCAGCAGCGGCACCAGAAATTTCAGCACGCTGATCAGGTTATTGGATTTGGCGAAGGTTTTGACGCTGTAGTAGTTGAGCGCGAAGAAAAAGCACAGCAGCGCCAGCTGCACCAGCCAGCCGATCGGCGTAGGGTCGCCGGAACCCGGCTGGCTGAGGAACGGGAACCAAGCGGCGGCGTATTGCCGGGCGGCGACGACTTCGATGGCGATCAGGCTGGAGAAGGCGATCAGCGTGATAAACCCCAGCAGATAACCCATCAGCTCGCCGTGCGAGAACACCGGATAGCGAATGATGCCGCCGGCGCGCGGCAGGGCGGCGCCCAGTTCGCAGTAGACGATGCCGAGCAGCAGCACCGCCAGGCCGCCGATCAGCCAGGAATAGATGCCGGCCGGGCCGGCGATGGAGGAGACATGGCTGGCGGCGAACAGCCAACCGGAGCCGAAGATGGCGCCCAGACCGATGAACGTCAGATCGGTGAGCGTAAGCTGCTTCTTGAATTTGCCTTGGGTTGTCATGGTATTACCCTTTTGTTATTGAGTGGCAGGCAGATGCGGCCGGGCTAATTTTGGGCAGGTGAAACCAGGGGATCTCGGGTGAAAACGCCGTTCACCAGCCGCAGCAGGTTGAGCGGGTTGGCGTCCTGCAACGGTGGCGGCAACAGCGCCGCTGGCGTGTTTTGCAAACAGACCGGCCGCAGGAAACGTTCGATGGCCAACGTGCCTACCGAGGTGCCGCGTGCGTCGCTGGTCGCCGGATAGGGGCCGCCGTGCACCATGGCGTCGCACACTTCTACCCCAGTCGGATACCCGTTGAACAGCACCCGGCCGGCTTTGCGTGCCAACAGTGTCGTCAGCCCGGCGGCCATATCGAGATCGCCGTCATCCGCCAGCAGCGTGGCGGCCAACTGACCTTGCAATGCTGCCAGCGCTGCGTGCAGCTGTATTTCGCTATCTACAGCGACCAGGATGCTGGCCGGGCCGAAGACCTCCTGTTGCAGCAGCGGATCGGCCTGCAGCAGCAGTGTCTCCTCCGCTTGATACAGCTGTGCCGTCGCCCGATGAGGGGGCGTTTCGCTGCGGCCCGCCAGACGGCGCATACCCGGGTGCGCATCGAGGGCCGCCAGCCCCTGACGGTAGTGCTCCAGCGTGCCGGTATTCAGCATCGGTTGCGGCTCGGCGGTGTTGACCAAGGCGCTCATCGTTTCGACCAGCCGATCGAAGGCGGCGCCACGCAGCGCGACGATCACGCCGGGCTTGGTGCAGAACTGACCGCAACCGAGCGTAAAGGAAGAGACCAGTTCCTGCGCGATGTGCTGCCCGCGCCGCGCCAGCGCCTGTGGCAGGATCACGACCGGGTTGATGCTCGACATTTCGGCGAAGACCGGGATGGGTTGAGGGCGTTGCGTCGCCAGATCGAAGAGCGCTCGACCGCCTTGCAGTGAGCCGGTGAATCCCACGGCCTGAATCGCCGGATGTTGTACCAGGTCGGCTCCCACGCGGTTGCCGAAGATCATGTTGAAGACGCCGGCAGGCATCCCCGTGCGTTTCCGGGCGCGCTCGATCGCCTGAGCGGTCAGCTCGGCGGTGATCATATGGCCGCTGTGCGCCTTGAACACGACCGGGCAGCCGGCGGCGAGCGCGGCGGCGGTATCGCCACCCGCGGTGGAGAACGCCAGCGGGAAGTTGCTGGCGCCGAATACCGCTACCGGGCCGAGCGCCGTGCGGTATTGACGTAGATCGGGGCGCGGCAGGGGGGAGCGCTGCGGCAGCGCGCAGTCGATGCGCACGCCCTCGACGTCGCCGCGCCGCAGCAGCGTAGCGAACAGCCGCATCTGGCCGCTGGTTCTGGCGCGTTCGCCGCTCAACCGTGCCGGCGGCAAGGCCGTTTCCTGCATGGCGAAGGCGAAGAAAGCCTCATCCAACGCGTCTAACTCCTCGGCAATGGCGTCGAGAAAGTTCGCGCGTTGTTCCGCGCTGAGCTGCGAATAGGGTGCAAAGGCTGCGGCGGCAGCTTCTGCGGCGGCGGCGGTTTCTGCCGCCGTGGCCTGGTGGAAGCGGTAGCCGGTCGGCTCACCGTCGTCGGCGCGCAGGCTGAGCAGCGTTGCTTCTCCTGTGGCGCAGCGCTGGCCGCCGATAAATTGTTGGCCGCTGATGGCGGCATAGCGATCGTTGGGCATCGGTTCCCCCCGGTAGAGAAAGCATGACGCCCGGCATGGCCGGGCGATGAAGGCGTTACAGGCCGACGTTCGGCAGCGCAGGGCGAGTGGCCAGCGCTTTATCGATCACGGCGTTGATCTCGGTGAGTGTCTCGCCCTGCAGCGGCAGGCGCGGCGGACGAGTGACGGCGCTGCCGCGACCGACCCGCTGTTCGCAGAGTTTGATGCACTGCACCAGATCGGGGCGGGCATCGAGGTGCAGCAGTGGCATAAACCAGCTGTACAGCGCCAAGGCTTCCTCATAGCGTTTTTCCTTCGCCAGCCGGAACAGCGTTTCTCCTTCGCGCGGGAAGGCATTGGACATGCCGGAGATCCAACCTTGCGCACCAACGGCGAGGCTTTCCAGCACCACATCGTCCAACCCGGCAAACAGCACGAAGCGATCGCCGACTTCGTTGCGCAGATCGATAAAGCGGCGGGTGTCGCCCGAAGAGTCTTTGAAGCACACGATATTTTCGCAGTCGACCAGCGAGGTCAGGATGTCGGGCGTGACGTCATTTTTGTAAATGGGAGGATTGTTGTAGACCATGATCGGCAGATCGGTCGCGCCGGCGACGCTGCGGAAGTGCGCGGCAGTTTCGTGCGGCTTGGCGGAGTAGACCAGCGCCGGCATCACCATAATCCCGTCGACGCCGGCCTTTTGCGCTTCACGCGCCATGTTCTGCGCGAAGGCGGTGGTGAACTCGGCGATGCCGGCGATCACCGGAACTTTACCGTCGGCGGCGTCTCTTGCCACTTCGATCACCGCCAGCTTCTCTTGCACCGTCATCGAGGTGTTTTCACCGACGGTGCCGCACACCACCAGGCCGGAGACGCCGTCGCGCACCAGGTTTTTAATCACCGTATGAGTGGCATCGAGGTCCAGAGAGAAATCGTTGCGGAACTGGGTCGTCACCGCCGGGAATACGCCGCTCCAGCTTATGGCTTTATGGCTCATCGTGTTTGTCCTGTCGTCCGAAAGTGTTAATGAAAAGTGAATCTTTGGTAAGGCTCACCGACAGATTGACCGGTATTGCGCGGAGAGGCTTGACGCTTTTCGCCGATTGCCGCGACGAAATTGGCACAATGGCGCCGAATAGCGGGCGTGAAAAAACCGGGCGCCGGTGCACCGTGAAAAGAGGGGGGTTAACCAGATAAATCAGCGCATTAAGCGGAAAGCGTCAGGCGGAAATCGCGCGGCGTAGAGCCGGTCATCGCTTTGAATTGACGGCTGAAGGCGCTGTGATCGGTGTAGCCGCAGAGCAGCGCGATGTCGGTGATCGGCAGATCGCCGGCCAGCAGTTCCGTGGCCTTTTCTAACCGTACTTTGTGGATCATCTGGCGCGGGGTGAGGTGGAAGATACGTTTGCAGTAGCGTTCGATCTGCGCCACCGACAAGCCGGTCAGCGCCGTCAGCTCCTCAAGCGCGATCGGCCGTGCGTAGTGGCGGCGGATGTGTACATCGATAGCCGCCAGCCGTTGGTAGGCCGGGTGATGGGCCCTGGCCTCCTGCAGATCGTGAGAAATACCCGCCATACCGATGATTTTTCCCTGCGCGTCGTACAACGCCAGCTTTTGCGTCAGGCACCAGCCGGTTTCGCGGCCGTTGTACAGGTGCATTTCCAGCTGATCCTGGATCAGCACGCCGTGGCGCAATACCCGCAGATCCTGCTCGGTGTAGCCGGATCCGAGCTGGGCGGGAAAAACGTCGGCGGAGGTCTTGCCCAGCAACGGCGTGACGGTTTTGAAACCGCAGCGCCTGGCCAGCGTCAGGTTGGCCAGCAGGTAGCGGGCCTGGGCGTCTTTGATAAAGAACACCACGTTAGGGATCGCGTTCAGCAGCGGCGCGATCAGCGCCAGCGTATTCAGCAGATCGCGCAGGTTGTTCGGGCGCTGCTGCGCCAGGCCGTCGCACAGGCGCGACAGATGTTCGACGGCGAAAACGTCCTCTTGCTCCGGCAGCCCCACGAGCGAAGGCGGAGAGAGAGAAACCGGAGGCTGATAGTCTGAAGTGAATCGCATAGCTGTCCCTTTTCGGTCGTTAGCCGGAAAAACAGGCGGCTCGGGTTGATGTCTTCGCATCAATATTAACTTTTCTTTAACGAATCAAGCGCTATTTCCGGCCGCCTGCCAAATATGCGGATTGCCGCATACTTTTGCCGCGCGGTGCGTGGCGGTTGCTTGAAAACTGCGGCGCTTCTCGCCACGGGGAGGTTTAGCATGAAAGTAAAGTTATGATAAATAAGTTATTGTTATGGTTTTCGTTAAGGGCGTGCCCGTGACGCGTCAGGCCTGACTTTTGTCACTGTGCTGATTTCTTCATTTGCCGCGCCGAAACGCATCAAGCCGTAATGGCCACATTCGTTCAGGCTAACGCCATTGGTAACATCTCATTAACCCAGGAGACGCCGATGGCACTTTCTGCGCATATCACTGCTTTGCGGGCGATCGATTCTCATACCGGCGGAGAGCCGACCCGCCTGATCATGGAAGGCTTTCCCGATCTTGGCGAGGGCAGCATGGCGGAACGGCGGGCGCGTTTCGCGCAACATTATGACGATTGGCGCTGTGCGGTGATGCTCGAGCCGCGCGGTAACGACGTGTTGGTGGGGGCGTTGCTGTGCCGCCCCTGTTCGCCACAGGCCACCGCCGGCGTGATCTTCTTTAACAACAGCGGCTACCTGGGCATGTGCGGGCACGGCACCATCGGGCTGATCGCTTCGCTGGCGCACCTGGGGCGCATCCACGCCGGGCGTCACCTGATAGAGACCCCGGTCGGCCCGGTAAACGCCACGCTGCACGAGGACGGCAGCGTCACGGTGGAGAACGTGGCGGCTTATCGTTACCGCCGCCAGGTGCGGCTTGAGGTGGCGGGTTACGGGCCGGTGACGGGTGACATCGCCTGGGGCGGCAACTGGTTCTTCCTGATCGGCGAGTCGCCGTTGCCCATCGATAAACAAAATCTGGAGGCGTTGACCGCGTTCACCTGGGCGGTGCGGCAGACGTTGGAGCAGGCGGGTATCTGCGGTGAAGACGGCGGAGCGATAGACCATATCGAACTGTTCGGTGACGATCCGCAGGCCGACAGCCGCAGCTTCGTGCTGTGCCCCGGAAAAGCCTACGATCGCTCCCCATGCGGCACCGGCACCAGTGCCAAACTGGCGTGTCTGGCGGCAGACGGCAAGCTGCCGCCGGACACGCAGTGGCGGCAGGCCAGCGTGATCGGCAGCGAATTTCAGGCCTACTATCGCCGGAATGGCGATCGCATTACCCCCTTTATTCGTGGGCAGGCCTATGTGTGCGCCGATAGCCAACTGCTGCTCGACGAACGCGATCCCTTTGTCTGGGGAATACGCTGATGGGCGTCGGGCGGAAAGCCGATGTCATCGTGATCGGCGCCGGCATCATCGGTGCCGCCTGCGCCTGGTGGCTGGCGCGGGAAGGGTATCGCGTCTCGGTGGTGGACGATCGCCGCGCCGGCGCTACGGCCGCCGGCATGGGGCATCTGGTGTGCATGGACGACAACCCGGCCGAGCTGGCGTTGAGCGCTTATTCGCTGCGGTTATGGCGTGAAGTGACGGGGCGCATGCCGCAAGCGTGTGCCTGGCGCGGCTGCGGAACGCTATGGCTGGCGGATAAAGCGGATGAAATGGCCATCGCCGAGCAAAAGCGGGCGCGGCTGGCGGAGCAGGGCGTAGGCGCTGAATTGCTGACGGCGGAGCAGATCGCCGCCATGGAGCCGATGCTGCGGCACGGCCTGGCCGGTGGGCTGCGGGTGCCGGGCGACGGCATTCTGTATGCGCCGCTCGCGGCTCGCTGGCTGTTGGCCGACGGTGGCGCGGCGATCGACGTGGTGCATGGCGAAGCAGCAGCGCTGGAAGAGGGGGCTGTGCGGCTGGCGGACGGCAGGCGCCTGGCTGCGCCGACGGTGGTCCTGGCCTGCGGCCTTAGGGCCAATAGCCTATTGCCGCAGACTTTGCTGCACGCCAAGAAGGGCCATCTGGCGATCACCGATCGCTATCCGCCGCGGGTGCGGCATCAGTTGGTGGAGTTGGGATACGGTGCCAGCGCGCATGCCAGCGGCGGCACATCGGTGGCATTCAATGTGCAGGCACGGCCCACCGGGCAATGGCTGATCGGTTCTTCCCGCCAGTTCGATGCCGTCGATTCGGCGTTGGACATGCCAGTGCTGGCGGCGATGCTCACGCGTGCGCAGCATTTCTTGCCCGCGCTGGCGCAGATGAACATCATTCGCTGCTGGACCGGGCTGCGCGCCGCCTCTGTCGACGGGCTGCCGCTGCTGGGCGTGCATCCGCGGCATTCCTGGCTGTGGCTGGCGTTGGGGCACGAGGGATTGGGCGTCACGACTGCCCTCGGCAGCGCCGCGCTGATTACTGCTCAGATCGGCCGGCAAACGCCGGAGATTGACGATACCCCGTATTTGGCGGCACGGGCGTTTGCTGCCGAGGAGCTGCCGGTATGAATGAAGGACAAAACACGCTTACGTTGAGCATCGATGGCGATCCCTGCCGGGTGCCGGTTGGCATTAGCGTTGCTGCGGCACTCAGCCTGTGTGGCGACGATCGTTGTCGGTTGTCTATTTCTCACCAACCGCGCCCCCCCTTTTGCGGCATGGGCGTTTGCCAGGAGTGCCGGGTGACCATTAATGGTCTGCGTCGTCTGGCGTGCCAGACGCTGTGCCAAGCCGGTATGCGCATTGAGAGGAGCGATGATGAGTAGCTTCGACTGTGAGGTGCTGATCGTCGGTGCCGGGCCGGCCGGCATGGCGGCGGCGCTGGCCGCAGCGGAAAGTGGTGGCCAGGTGCGAATGATTGATGATAATCCGCATCCCGGCGGGCAAATCTGGCGTGATGGGCCGCAGGTGGCTTTGCCTGAAACGGCGAACCGCTATCGGCAGGCGGTGGCGACGAAGGAAAATATTGCGCTGCAGTCCGGCTGCAAGCTGGTGGCGCAGTGTGGCGCTAACCGATTGGCCTATGAAGATGCCGAAGGCTGCGGCGTGATTCGCTATCAGAAGCTGATTTTATGCAATGGCGCGCGTGAACTGTTGTTGCCGTTTCCCGGTTGGACGCTGCCGGGGGTGACCGGCGCCGGTGGTCTACAGGCGCAAATCAAGCAGGGGCTGGCGATCCGTGGTGAGCGAGTGGCGATCGCTGGCAGTGGTCCGCTGTTGCTGGCGGTAGCGAACAGCGTGAAACAGGCCGGCGGCGAGGTAGTGCTGGTGGCGGAACAGGCGCCGCTTTGGCGGTTGGCGGCGTTCGCCGGCGGGCTGTGGCGCTGGCCGGCCAAACTGCGTCAGGCGTTTTCCCTGATGCCGCGTCGTTACCTTGCCGGCAGCCGGGTACTGGCGGCGTTGGGGCAGGAACGTTTAACCTCGGTGCACGTCAATAACGGCGGGCGGGAGAGAACGATCGCCTGCGACAGGTTGGCCTGCGGTTTTGGCCTGGTGGCGAATATTGAGTTGGCGATGCTGCTGGGGTGTCGGATAGAACACGACGCCGTAGCGGTGGATCATTGGCAGCAAACCAGCCTGGCGCATATTTTTGCTGCCGGGGAGTGTAGCGGCATCGGCGGCAGTGAATTGGCACTCGCTGAAGGCGCTATCGCCGGTTATGCTGCCACTGGGCAGCGGGAAAAGGCAGAGCGCCTGGCGGCGCAGCGGCGGCAGTGGCGACGTTTCGCCACGGCGGTGGCAAGCACCTTTGCACTTGATGATCGCTTGAATTCGCTGGCCAAACCGCAAACGATACTGTGTCGCTGCGAAGACGTCACGCTGGAACAGGTGAGCCATCAGCCAGATTGGAACACGGCCAAGCTGAGCAGCCGTTGTGGCATGGGGGCTTGCCAGGGCAAAGTCTGTGCGACGGCGGCGAGGCAGCTTTTGGGCTGGCCTTTACCGCCACCGCGTGTGCCTTTAACGCCGGTCAGAGCGGAAACGCTGGTTGCTCTGGGAGGGCATTGCAGCGACGACGCCAATTGATGGCGCATCGCTGCGGTGACGTTTCAGTCCAATCCTACGTCGCTGCATCACCATTGCGGCCAATAGTAGGTTTTCTCACGCCAGCCTTTGCCGTACATACAGGCTTCGATGGTGGCGTCTCGGGCGGACTGATTGCGATCGGTCTGCACTGTTTTAATCGACGGTTCCTTGTCATAGCGGTATCCCGATGGGCAGTCTTTCTTGTTCTTCTCGCAAGGAATGTATTTGTTTTCGTAGCTGAACTCCACGTCCCGCACCACGTCCGGGGGGAAGCGATCATAGCCGCGGCTACGGCATTCGGCATATTCGGCATTCCGGGTACTCTCAACCGCGCCGGGCCTTTCCCATTGTGTGCAGGCGGTCAACATCAATAACGGCAAAACAATCAAACAACGGCAATTCTTCATGGTGTCCCTAATTCTTTCTCTATCCTGGGGCTCGCCGCCTAGGAATGTTCCTAACTGGCGAGGTGAGAAAGTGTAATAAACTGACGGAACAATTGGAAATGATAATGGTTATTGTTTAGGTGTGATTGAGGTAGCGCCGCGTCGAGAGAGGATGTGGCGAATTGAGGGAGGCCGGCAGGGATCGCGATCTTACGACGAGGGGGCGACGTGACGCTGGTTTTATCCATTCTCTTTTTTGCCGCAATATACCGAGCACCATTGCATCATTTTGAGAAGGAAAACAATATGCAGGCTAAGTATTTTCTTATCCTGTTTTAATGTCATTTTTATTTAGGATATTTACCCATACCTAAGATTTAATTCCCGGTATTAATACCTTATTTTTTTATTTCTGTTTTTTTATTGTGGTTTTATTTTCAGATTTCATCCATGAAAGGCTTTTTAGTTACAGGGAATTCATTTGCATTTTAAATTTGGATTTTTTAAATTCAGCTCAGATGAAGGATAACCGTTAGCGACAGAGTCAAAAAAGGAGTTTATTTTGTCTGGGATAAAGAAAACGCCTGAAAGTCATGACGGTTTACCTTCATCATCAGAGGATTATGATACGTTTAAGCACCTCTCTGATGTTGGCACCGTGTTGGGATATGGGCGAACTCGCTTTTATCAGTGGTGCCGCGGGCGTGGATTTCTAACCCCGATGAATGTGCCTTCACATGAAATGATCAGCCTGGGATATATGGTGGCGGTGTTATCAGAGACCGGCCATACACGGGTTTACGTCACGCCGGATGGTTTCAGTTACGTCAGCGGTGCGTTTGCGGCAGATATCCAACGTGGCATGGTCAAGTTTTAAATTTGCAAGAATCGCCTTTATTTCAAGAGCTTTAATGCAGAATCTTCTTATTCCTGCGGGGTGGTGGGGGCGTGGGAAGTTGTCCGATTTTTTCGCCTCTGCGACATGAATGCTACTGGAGGCAGCTATTCTCTTGTTACGATAAGCATTATTTTCTTCAGGAGCCAAGGATGAAGCATTACGCAGCGTTGTTATTTGCCTCTGCACTGTTAACGGGATGTGCGACTCAAGCCATACCGCCGCAACAGGCTCAGTTACCGCCCCCGAGCCGTCTGATGCTCTATCAGAATATCCCGGATACGCCTTACGCCACGGTGGTGGTGGTTCGCGACAGCGGAATGCTGGCAGGCAGCTGCCGCACCGGCGTCTATGTGAATGGGGAGTTTGCCGCTTCGCTGGAGGCGAAAGAAAAAGCAGAGTTTCGCGTGCCACCAGGCAATATCTCGGTCAGTATCGGGCAAGATATGATCGAGAATCACCTGTGCATTTGGCGTGATACCGGAGGCAGTATACCGATGACGCTGCGCGCCGGTGAAAGCCGCTATCTGCGCATCGCCGGTGACCGGCAGCGCGGTTTCGTTTTGCAGGCGGGGCGACCGTAACCCCGGCCGGGCAAGGGCGTTAACGTCCTTGCCACCATCCCCATAGGGTAATTACTAGCCACGCCGCCGCAATCCAGCACAGCACAGCCGCCCCCAGGGCCAACGACAGGCGCAGGCTGTTAATCAGGAAATACAGAGAAATCAAATACACCAGATAGGGCAGCACTGCCCACATGCCGAAAATTAGCGTCGTTTTCAGCGCCGCAATGGAACGCTCGTTGCCGACAATGTAGTGCGCAATCAGGGCGAAAGTGGGGAAAAGCGGAACTAAACCGGCGATATAATAGTTGCGCGTTTTGGCCAGCAGGCCGATCAGAACCACAACTAGTGCGCCGATCAGCGCTTTGACAAGGATGCCCATAATGGTCTCGGGTGTGGGGGAAAGCCAACACACTGCCCGAAAGCACGTGCAAGATCAATGGGGTGTGGCGTAACGCGGGGAAAAGCAGACCCGCATGAAGCGCGGGTCTGAGACGCAACGCTTACTGACGGTAAGCGTACTTGATTTGCTGAATGCTGTTCTTGAAGATTTCCGCCTGGGTGGGATCTTCAATCTGGGCGATAAAACGTTCCATGTTGATGATAACTTTCCCGGCGTCGGCCTGGCCGATCGACTTCAGGATCAGCGTCAGCGTGGCTTTGAGGCAGGCAACCTCGGTCGCCAAGATCTCCGGGTTTGCAGACGTAGTGAAATCAACGTTGCTCATTTTCTCTCCTGATTTTTTGAGGCCGTAGCCTGATACAAGCTGCTTTGGCGCACCGCGCGCGGGCTAAACGTTGCCCCATGCGCGGCGGCGAATTTAACTGGGCGCGGAGTATAGCATAGCATGCGTCCATCATCTGCACCGGGCTTGCTCCGCTCACGCCGGTGGGCAGCGCCCGTTCACCGCCAGCCTGAATCATCCATTATCGGTAAGTTATTTCGGGGCGGTTAACAAGTATTTGTCCGGCACGTTATTGTTGAACCATTGGGGTTATTATAATTATTTGAGGCGGCTGGCACCGATTTTGCCGATGTTCGCCGGGAATAATAGTTCTGCACGCCGGGTGTTCGGCCGGTGATGGCGGTGGTTTTTGCTACGTCTTTAAATATCAAATGATTACAAACGGCCAACCGCCGTGCTAATATTATTCATGTCGTGATTGCTTACACAGATTTCCCCCTCGCTGCATGATTATCGCGCTATCCTGTGTCTGACGCGGCGCAACGAAATTATTTTCGTCGCCCGATCTTTTCCGACGTGACGATTTATTGGCGGCATAGATGGCTAAAATTGAAAAATCAGCTCTGCTCCGCAAAGTTATTCGGAAGTATGTATTAATCTGTGTTCATTCTTGTCTGAAAAACAAGTAATATCTCTGGCGAAAACAGAGGCTGATTGCGTTACTCCCTTTTTTTGGAGATTTTTCCTTGATTAGCGTTCTTCTTGTTGATGACCACGAACTGGTGCGCGCAGGGATACGACGCATTCTTGAAGATATCAAAGGTATAAAAGTTGTCGGTGAGGCCCAGTGCGGTGAAGACGCCGTAAAATGGTGCCGTGGCAACGCTGTCGATATCGTGCTGATGGACATGAATATGCCGGGCATTGGCGGGCTGGAAGCCACGCGCAAGATTGTGCGTTATGCACCCGACGTCAAAGTCATCATGTTGACTATCCATACTGAAAACCCGCTGCCCGCGAAGGTGATGCAGGCGGGGGCCGCCGGTTACCTGAGCAAGGGCGCCGCGCCGCAGGAAGTGATTAACGCCTTGCGCTCCGTGCATGCGGGGCAGCGCTATATCGCGTCTGATATCGCCCAGCAGATGGCCCTGAGTCAGCTGGAGCCCCAGGCCGAAACGCCGTTCAGCTGCCTGTCTGAACGCGAGTTGCAGATCATGCTGATGATCACCAAAGGCAAAAAAGTGAATGAGATCTCGGAGCAGTTGAGTCTCAGCCCGAAAACGGTGAACAGTTACCGTTACCGCATGTTCAGCAAACTGAATATCAGCGGCGACGTCGAACTGACTCACCTGGCCATCCGACATGGATTGTTCAATGCGGAGACGTTGTTAAGCAGTGAATGACCGTTTTGATGCCAAAGCCTTCCTGAGTACCGTCACCAGCCAGCCCGGCGTCTACCGTATGTACGACGCCACGGGCACGGTGATCTACGTCGGTAAAGCCAAAGATCTGAAAAAACGTATCGCCAGCTATTTTCGGCAGCAGGTCAGCAGCCGTAAAACCGAGACGCTGGTTAAAAATATCGCGCAAATAGACGTAACGGTTACCCACACCGAAACGGAAGCGCTGTTGTTGGAACATAACTACATTAAATTGTACCAACCGCGATATAATGTTCTTTTGCGCGACGATAAATCTTATCCGCTGATTTTTCTCAGCGCGGATACCCATCCCCGTTTGGCGGTGCACCGCGGCGCCAAACACGCCAAGGGCGAATATTTCGGGCCTTTTCCCAACTCTTACGCCGTGCGTGAAACGCTGGCACTGCTGCAGAAGCTGTTCCCGATCCGCCAGTGTGAAAACAGCGTGTATCGTAATCGCTCGCGCCCGTGCCTGCAGTATCAGATAGGCCGCTGCCTGGGCCCTTGCGTCGCCGGCCTGGTGAGTGAAGAAGAGTACCAGCAGCAGGTGGACTACGTGCGGCTGTTCCTTTCGGGCAAAGATCAGCAGGTGCTGCATCAGCTGATTGCGCGCATGGAAGAAGCCAGCAAACTGCTCAATTTCGAAGAGGCGGCGCGCATTCGCGATCAAATTCAGGCCGTGCGCCGCGTTACCGAACGGCAGTTCGTGTCGGGCGACAGCGACGATCTGGACGTGATCGGCGTGGCGTTCGACGCCGGTATGGCGTGCCTGCATGTGTTGTTCATCCGTCAGGGCAAGGTGCTGGGGAGCCGCAGCTATTTCCCTAAAGTGCCGGGCGGCACGGATATGAGCGAAGTGGTGCAGACCTTTGTCGGCCAGTTCTACCTGCAAGGCAGCCAGGCGCGTACGTTGCCCGGCGAGATCCTGTTGGATTTCAGCCTGCCGGAAAAAGACCTGCTTGCGGAGTCGCTCTCCGAGTTGGCGGGGCGCAAGATCCAAATTCAAAGCAAACCGCGCGGTGACCGCGCCCGTTATCTGAAGCTGGCGCGTACCAACGCGGCAACGGCGTTGACCACCAAGCTTTCGCAACAGTCGACGATCCATCAGCGGCTGGCGGAGCTGGCCAAGGTGCTGAACCTGACGGAAATCAACCGTATGGAGTGCTTCGATATCAGCCACACCATGGGCGAACAAACCGTGGCTTCGTGCGTGGTGTTCGACGGTAACGGCCCGGTACGCGCGGAGTATCGGCGCTACAATATCAGCGGCATCACCCCCGGCGATGACTACGCGGCGATGACGCAGGTGCTGAAGCGCCGTTACGGTAAGGCGCTGGAAGAGAAAAAGATCCCGGATGTCATCTTCATCGACGGCGGCAAAGGGCAGCTCGGCATGGCGATCGACGTGTTCAAATCGCTGAACGTTACCTGGGACAAGAACAAGCCGCTGCTGATTGGCATCGCCAAAGGCGCCGATCGCAAGGCCGGGTTAGAAACGCTGTTCTTCGTGCCGGAAGGCGAGGGGATTTCGCTGCCGCCGGATTCGCCGGCGCTGCATGTGATCCAACACATCCGCGATGATTCGCACAATCATGCGATTACCGGCCACCGGCAGAGAAGGGCGAAAGTCAGAAATACCAGCGCACTGGAGCTGATTGAAGGCGTAGGGCCGAAACGGCGCCAGGTGCTGTTGAAGTATATGGGCGGACTGCAACCTTTGTTGAACGCCAGCGTGGAGGAAATTGCAAAAGTGCCGGGTATTTCACAAGCATTGGCAGAAAAGATCTACAATGCATTGAAACACTGAGGGCAATGTAGCAACATACTCTTAATTTCCACTCTAGCCAGATAGTTACCGTAGCATTATGCAATTGAATATACCGACTTGGCTTACCCTGTTTCGCGTAGTTCTGATCCCATTCTTTGTGCTGGCGTTTTATCTGCCGTTCAGCTGGGCTCCGATGGTTTGCGCCGTTATCTTTGTGTTTGCCGCCGTCACCGACTGGTTTGACGGCTTCCTGGCACGCCGCTGGAAACAAACGACGCGCTTCGGGGCGTTTTTGGATCCGGTTGCGGACAAAGTGATGGTGGCGGTGGCGCTGGTGCTGGTGGCGGAGCACTACCACAGTTGGTGGATCACGCTGCCGGCGGCCACTATGATCGCCCGTGAAATCATCATTTCGTCGCTGCGAGAGTGGATGGCGGAAATTGGCAAACGCAGCAGCGTGGCGGTGTCCTGGATCGGCAAAGTGAAAACCATGGCGCAGATGATGTCGCTGGTGGGCTTGCTGTGGCGGCCGGACCGCTCCGTAGAGTATGTGGCGATCGGTTTGCTGTATATCGCGGCGGTGCTGACTTTCTGGTCGATGTTCCAATATTTGAATGCCGCGCGCAACGATCTGCTGGAACCGTGATCGATACGCTGCAAAAATCGGCAAACGATCGTGATGAGCCAACAATTTTATTGACTCATCACGTCAGGTAAGTAGAATGCATCGCATCAGACGACAACGATGAATTGCCGAAAGATAGCAAAGAAATCAGTCAGTTCTGGTAATGCGGGAATAGCTCAGTTGGTAGAGCGCAACCTTGCCAAGGTTGAGGTCGCGAGTTCGAGCCTCGTTTCCCGCTCCAAACATTAACCTGTTGAATCCCGGTGATTCAGCAGGTCAGAAAAAGGGGCTTAGGCCCCTTTTTTCGATCCGGTGAGTTCCACCGGAATCCAGTACCAGCCAGCATTTTTTAGTCCATTTATACGGACGTGTGCTGGAACCTATTGTTGCTGGTTGGCGGCGGGTGATATGTCGACTATCTGTTCCTGAATCTCAACTCAGGTACAGAGGAGTTGAGCATGGCGCTCTCCGACACCACCGTTCGGCAAGCCAAGACCACCGGCAAAGCCTACACAATCGGCGATACTGACGGTGGCCGTATCCCCCCACCGGCAACAAGAGCTGGCATTTCCGCTACGTTCGTGCAGAAGCGGCTTTCGCTTGGCACTTACCCCGAAATCCCCCTCAAAGAAGCTCTCAACCGGCGAGACAATGTTCGCGAATTGGTTGCGCGGGGCATCAATCCCAAGAGACATCGAAACCAAGAGCGGCGACTGGCCCTTCTGGCGGAGGATCACACCTTCCAGAAGGTGTTCGAGCATTGGTTCGAGTTCCGTAAGCTGAGTTTGAAGGAAGGCCGTCAGAGCACGCAGGCACAGATTCAACGCATCTTCCGGAAGGACCTCCTGCCAAAGCTCGGGCCTCAGTCCGTCTACGACATCAAGCGCCCCGACCAGCTAGAGGTAATCGAAGGAATCGAGCGCCGTGGCGCATTTACAACGGCCGAGAAATGTCGCACCTAGCTGCACCAGATGTTCCGCTATGCGTTGATCAAAGTCCCCCGACCTTGAGCAGAGTCACGCCTCGGATCTGGATGTCGTGGCGGCCCCGAAGCCCCCGGTCAAGCACAACCCCTTCCTCCGGATGGGGGAACTGCCGGAACTCATGCAGAAGCTCCGCCAGTACCGCGGGATGCTGCAGGCCCAGCTTGGGCTTCGTTTGCTGTTGCTGACGGGGGGACGGATAGGTGAGCTT
The DNA here is from genome assembly GCF_058725505.1 of Serratia sp. A07. Classification (NCBI taxonomy): domain Bacteria; kingdom Pseudomonadati; phylum Pseudomonadota; class Gammaproteobacteria; order Enterobacterales; family Yersiniaceae; genus Serratia; species Serratia sp. A07. The sequence goes on along the minus strand of NZ_JBZXDO010000027.1, from coordinate 16,350 downwards.
CGACTTGCAACCCCTGACCAGTTCCATTTGGATCAGGGGCTCTGGATCATCCCACCGGAAGTCGTCAAGCAGCTTCAACTCGAGATGCGTAAGGAGCGCATAGAGCCAACGAGTATTCCCCCATACATCGTTCCGCTCTCCGCGCAGGCTCAAGAAATAGTGCGTTACCTGCTGGAACAGCGTAAGCCGGCGCAGAAGCACACCTGCTGTCTCATCGGAGTGAACTGGCGGAGCGCATCAGCGAAAACACGCTTAGCACCGCGCTGCGGCGGATGGGGTATGTCAGGCTGCTCACCGGCCACGGCATTCGTGGCACTATTTCGACGGCCTTGAATGAAATCGGTTATCCCAAGGTCTGGGTAGATACCCAGCTCTCGCACACCGATCCCGACAAGGTCAGCGCGTCGTACAACCATGCGGAATATGTGGAGCAGAGACGGCGCATGATGCAAGACTGGGCTGACCGCCTGGACCTTTGGGAGCGCGGGTTATCCGAGGCGGCCAGCATGCATTTGAACCTGACCGTTCAGTTTGATGCGATGCCATTGATGCCGAACGCGGCAAGGCCATAACCACGGCCAGAGTTGGTCTCAACGGCGTTTGGCCCCCCCGGAGACGCCAATCAGCCCAGCCATTGCCACCACAGCCATTAGGTTGCCGGCCGTGCCCGTTCAAGAGGCCCCTAAACCTGAGTATGAACCGTCCCCATTTCAGAAAAAATATGCCGAAAAGCTCGAAGTCTACGAAGCTGCCCACAACCTGCCGGTGGTGACCTTTGCCAAATTGGCAGGCAAATCTCGCGATCAGGTCAATCGAGACATCAAGGCCAAGCGGCTGCTTACCCTCAGTTTTGGAAATCGGGGCCAACGCATTCCGGATTGGCAGTTGGACCCGCTGGGCCATAAACTCACCCAAGCGATCTTGGATCATGCCCCAGAGGTGGACGAATGGGCGGTCTATCGTGCGCTCTCGGAGCCCCACGAGGGATTCAAAGGACGCACACCGATTGAAGCAGTTACCTCGGGGAATCTTAGCAAAATCAGTAAGATCCTGTGTGACGAACTAGGCCAGCGGTGACCTGCCACTTACTTACTAAGCGACAGTACTCGGCATTCGGTTTGGGCCGAGTGCTGGCTTGCTTGTTCACGATTGGCCCCGTGGCCACCCAACGGTGCCACCAGGCGAGCATCTAAACCCCTGGGGCAACTTCGTCATTCGTCTCATGGGGCCTGTTGCCATTGTTCAGCAAGGAAATCGCTAAATGCAATCAGCCGGCGTGGAGCTGGCTCTCGACGGGCTCGTACCAGACTGATCTTCGACGTAACACCTTCCCATTCAGGCAGGACACGCAGCAATCGACCGTTGCGTAATTCGTCGTGCACGTCCCAAGTCTCGCGCAATGAGATTCCCAGTCCGGCAATACACCACTCCCGCAACACCTAGCCGTTGTCGCTACAAAACGTCCCATTGATCACCATCGATTTCTCGCGTTGGTCTTTGCGCAACGGCCAGGTGTTCTGCATCAGACCTGGATAAGCGAACATCAGGCAGCTATAGCATCGAGTTGCTGCAGTAGTCGATGCGCCTATGTAACTCAAGGGTACTCATCACAATGTCAAAACGTGTTTTCTTCGTCCTAACCAGTCACGATCGCAAAGGACCTGAATCAGCCACAAATGCTGTTCCCAGCGGCTTCTACCTGTCCGAAGTTACGCACCCGCGCAGATTTCTCACTGACGCTGGCTATAGCGTTGACTATGTCAGCCCCAAAGGCGGCAAGTGCCACGCCGACGGGCTCAATTTGGATGATCCGGTAAACGCGGCCTTCGGTCGCACTCCGGAACTTCGGAGTGCGGCCGAAACAACTAAACGCCTGTCGCAGGTCGATCCAGAAGAATACGCCGCGATCTTCTATGCCGGCGGTCATGCGACTATGTGGGACTTCTCCGACAATGCGGCGCTCGCCTCGATTGCTGCGCGGATCTATGAGCGAGGCGGAGTGGTTTCGGCGGCATGCTGATACGCAATACGCTGATCATCGGCGCACTCCTGGGGTATTCAGGATAGGTTGTGCCATCCCAACTACCAGCGGTGGCCAAAAGAACTTCGGATCTAACCTCTGCTATGCCGATTGCATTTTTCAAGGTGGCCAGCGGTTTCTTTAGCGTCATTTACCCACCATCTTATTAGTCTCAAGTGAAATTAAAGCGATATCTGCTCAAGGTGCTCCTTCTCCTTTCTTTGAAATATGTCGAGGAGGAGAGACATTCGTGAATGTGCAGGAGTGCTTATTGATTTTAGTTGGCAGAGTATTTTTAGCTAAAAATCTGACGGGTACGCGTGCCACCCATGCCGGTCGCAGTCACACACTCAGAAATTATTTTATCCTCCCACAGCCGGACGTAGTCAGTGTAATCGCAGCTGTCGGTTGACGCGTAGCGGACAACTGCCTAACGCTCAAGCTCATCGCGTTGGTGTACCTGCATCGACTACTCAATTTGGAACACCATATCGTCAATGGCTACAAGGCAAGGCGTAATGATTTAAAGACGCTGGCGGGGGAGAGACATGTATGCGGCTCCGTTAATGAGAACTACTAAAGGCTCATTCGAAGAGATTTACGGTGCGACAGATAATGCGGGACCGCAGTATGCAGATCGTTTTATATTCAAAATCTTCTGATACGGGAATTTTGGTTGTGCCAGTGCTATCAACGTTGCTGGGACGAGGATGCGAGAAGTTTGAGGCTCTACTGCAAAGAAGATATGGCGAAGGCATTTACTCCGAGTTTTTTCCTATAATAACTCTCTAGGAATATTCCCATACCTACGCTTGGGTATTAGAATGGTAAGAAAATTCTTATATGATTCTGATCACCAGGCGAGAGAATGGACTAATGAAGTTCATAATAAATAAAACAATCAGATACCATGAAGACAGTTCGAGAATAGATACGCAGGACGGTTCTGCAGAACCTATCATCCTGACGGCGACACTCAACCGCCTGCTCCTTCTATTCGTCAAAAATAACCACCAGATACTCTCAAGAGAGTACCTTCTAGAAAAGGTCTGGGGAGAGCATGGGCAAGTTGCTTCGGACAACAATCTGAACAACTCTATGTCCGTACTGCGAAAGATATTGGCTTCGTTTGGCGAAGACGACATATTTATCACCTTGCCCAAACAAGGCTTCTCGCTGAATGCAAAGGAAATTAATACCATCGATGATCAGGCCGTCATCAATGGACAGAGCTTGCTTTCAACCCCACCGGTGTCTCCTTCGCGCAGCGTGCATGGCCCACTCAAAGCAGTATTAGCGCTCCTGGTTCTAGCCCTCTCGGGCTGGCTGGTGTTATTGCTGTTGAGTTACAGGGGTAGTGTGGCCTTCTTGCCCGATGACTCGTATGCATTGGGCGATATCGGCAAATGTCAGGTGTTCATCATGTCCTCGCATCATCGTCTTTCTCATAGCCAACTGGAACTGGAGAAAGTGAAAGCCAAGGCCGAACAGTTTGACTTGGGCTGCCAAACGCCGGCGAAGCTTTTTTACTACGATGTCGGCTTGTTGAGTAGGGGCAACAATAACAAGGCCCAGACAAGCTTTATCGCCTACTGTCCGCTTACTCCGGACTCGACAAAGATCTATCGCTGCGAGAACTACTATGAAAATGAAAAGCTATAGGTCGATCCCTTTGAGAGCCTATTTGGGTGTCGTTGGCGTATTGGGGACAGCCATCCTTTTGTTCTTCATCCAGGTCCGTCAGGAACGTACACCACCGTCCTGTGCTACGGTGATCAAGACCTTCATCACGCTCGACGCAAGGCCGACGCATGGGGTCATTCTGGTCAACACAACGCCCTCTGCTCTGGGAGCCATGAAAGTTCTCCTGAGTGGAAAGATTGAAGACGGGGATGTCTCCTATACCGTCTCGAAGGAGTTGATCATGCGATATGCCTATAAGGGCACGCACTATCCGATGACAGTGGAGAAGAGTATCGATAGGGTGAGGGATTCGGTTTCAAAAACGAAGCTGGATAAGGTGTTCCCGCAGGAAGGTCAGTACCTGCATATGAAAATCAGTCGGATCGACGAGAATACCTATGCGTTTACCGACAACTACTCCCCCATTTTCATCTGCACCACGCGCTGACACGGGATTGAGAGGAGCAATGCTGCTCCTCTTACCACTCCCCCCTTACGGTATTACTTTATTCCGGCCTGCATGAGCGTGCGTTGCTCCGGCCCCGTATGCCTGCATGGCGAGAGCACGTCCAACGGACAGTACGCCAACATCATTCTCTGCTCCTCAATTCTTCCATAATAGTAGATATTGGCGTTAACGGAGCAATCGAAGCCTGCGCTGGAAATGGCATTCTTAATCTCCCCAAGGTCTGCGCTTTCGTTCTTGATGATATATATATCGCAGTTTTTATACTCGCCCTTTCTTGCGATATTGACCGTCGTCAGCGGTTTTTTATCCGTTCTTTCCAGCAAATGGATCACCTCGACGAACAGAATGGCACACAGAATGAAAGCCATCAGGGCGTAGAGAATGAAACGCTTCCCTTTCCATTTCGATGAATGGCCGGGAGGGGTTTCTATTTCACTCCGAGTTGGTTCGGGAATGAAAGACACACTATCGCTGTCCACCGCGTCGCCCCCCGCGATACTCTCTTCCACAATACTATTTGCCGCGAATTTAAATCCCTGCTTCGGGTAGGTGATAAAAATCTCATCTTCTCCAAGGTCGGCGAAGGATCGCCTCAAACTTGACGCGTAGGTATTGAGATTATTGTTTGATGCCTTAAGCCCATACACCTCCCAAACATCGTTGAGCAGCTTCTCCCGGTTAATAACAACACCATTATTTCTAACGAAAATGGAGAGCATCCTACGATTCTGATTCTTCAGCAAAGTCTTGCTGTCATCAGCCCCTAGCAATTCAAGGGTGCCCTCCAATTCATTGTAGACAATGGCCTCATTTATTATGAATTTCATCTCTTATTCCATCCAACTTACCTGTCAGATTCTCATTTTGCATTTTGAAAAGTGTCTTTTCAATCCATCAGCCAAGTATTCAATCAGATGAATCCCAATAATTATTAAATAAGGCTTAATTAAATCTAATGTTCAGCTTAGGTGAGGGGCTGGTGTTCGGATCGTGATTTAATTTTCAGAATAAAAATCTAATTTTTTCCAATTAACTTTGTTTTTACTTTGTAATTTTGTAACTTTATCGCTTAACGTTTCGGAGGTGATTTTTCTTGGATACATTAGAATCACTGGCAGGGCAGAAGAAATGTCGCTCTGTTGGCAAACTAGGTAGTGACCAAGCAGTGGTGGGTAAATATGTCATCGGGCAAAACGTAAAAGAGAAGCTCTTCTTTTTCGGGATGCACTACGCCTATTTATCGCCAAACTGAAATCCATTTTAAAACGCGTCCTTTCTTATAAGGAAAATAAGGGAATAATATGAAACTGAACAAAATCATGATTGCAGCAGTTCTGGCTTTCGGCGCAACGTCAATGATGGCGCAGGCCGCACCTAAAGATCAGGGCCATGGCACCGTGACTTTCAAAGGCGCAATCATTGACGCTCCTTGCTCCATCACTCCAGATACCGTGGACCAGACCGTTAACCTGGGTCAGGTTTCCAACGTGGCACTCAAAGATGGCGGCCAATCTTCGCCAAAAACCTTCCAGATCCAGCTGGAGAACTGTGATCTGACCACAACCGCTCCGGGCAAAAACAACGCAGTGACTATCGCCTTCACTGGTGCAGCATCCGTGGACGACGACAAGCTGCTAGGCATGACCGGTACTGCCAAAGGCGCTGGCATTGCCTTGACCGACGGTTCCAACAAGCTGATCGAACTGGGCAAAGCCTCCAGCGCGCAGACGTTGGGTAACGGTAACAACACCCTGAACTTCTCCGCCTACCTGCAGGGCAGCAAGGCATCCGGTGCCGTCATCACTCCGGGTGAGTTCCAGTCCGTCGCAGACTTCACCCTGGCCTACCAGTAAGTCTGACCGGTAGTTCCCTGGTACAGCATGCAGAGCTTTCTGCATGCTTTTTTCAACGGCGGGAAAGCCCACGGACGGAGAGTGTTAGATGCGTCATCTTTCCGGAAAATTGATGATCTTCTGCATGTTGGCGAGTTCATTACTAGGCACAGCGGCCAATGCAGCCATAGATCCCCAAATACGGGGAAGAGTCAATATGCAGGGAGCCATTTTTGACGCCGCTTGCGCTATCGCTACGCAGAGCCGTGAACAAATTATTGATATCGATATTGTGCCTACCGCAGAGATTATTCGCGGCGGCGAAGGATCCGCAAGACCTTTTTCGATCGAATTGATTAATTGCGTAATTACCAAAACTGATAATTCACAGACGGGACTAAAGAACTTTCAAATGATTTTTGATGGCGACGCGGATGGGCAACTCTTCAGAGTCCAGGGCGAAGCCAGAGGAATTGCACTGCAAATCTACGATCACAAGGGAAATATCGCCACACCAGGGGCCCCATTACCTTACGGAGATATTTTAGCGAGTGCGATGCAATTGAACTATAGCCTGCGGGTGGTGAGCAACAATAGGCCACTACAAGCGGGAGCCTATTCTTCTGCTGTGCGTTTTAAATTGAATTATTACTGACGCGGAAGGGAATAACTAGATAACAAACAAGGTTGATGGCTATGGCGTTATCACTTGCAGGGAAGCGGTTCCGCATCCAATTATTGACGGCGTGTATCTATTCGGCCTGTGGTTACGCGATGCCGTTGGCTTATGCCGAAGATGGCATCCAGTTCAATACCGACGTGCTGGATGTGAACGACCGGAAAAATATCGACCTGAGCCAGTTCACCCGCAGCGGTTACATCATGCCGGGCGCCTATACCATGGCGATCCATTTGAATAAGAACGAGTTGCCGGAGCAGAGTGTCAATTTCTATCCGCCCGACGGCGATACCAACGGCAGCCAAGCCTGTTTGACTTTACCGCTGGTGGAACAACTGGGGCTGAAGTCGGGTTTGATGGGGCAACTAACGTGGTGGCGCGATGGCGAGTGTCTGGATCCCGGCAGCCTAAAGGGCATGGAAATGCGTGGCGATCTGGCGACCTCCGCGCTGTATCTGAGCATCCCGCAGGCGTATCTGGAATACACCGCGGAGAACTGGGATCCGCCATCACGTTGGGATGAAGGTATTCCCGGATTGCTGTTCGACTACAACATTAACGGTCAGGCTCAGCGCCAGCAGCGTGACGGCTCTCGGCGCTACAGCCTGAGCGGCAACGGCACCGGCGGTGCCAACCTGGGTGCCTGGCGACTGAGAGCAGACTGGCAGGGGCAACTCAACCATCAGACCGGGTCCGGACAAGGAACAGAGCAACGTCTGGACTGGAGCCGCTACTACGCCTATCGCGCGTTGCCGGCGTTGCGTTCGCGGCTGACGTTGGGCGAGGACTACCTCAACTCGGGCATTTTCGACAGTTTCCGCTTCACCGGCGCCAGTCTGGTCTCGGACGACAACATGCTGCCGCCCAACCTGCACGGCTATGCGCCTGAGGTAGTCGGGATTGCCAAGACCAACGCCAGAGTTGTTATCAGCCAGCAAGGCCGGGTTATCTATGAAACCCAGGTGGCGATGGGGCCATTTCGCATCCAGGACATCAGCGAAGCGGTATCTGGCGAACTGGATGTGCGGGTAGAAGAGCAGGACGGCAGCGTGCAGGAGTTCAAGATGAACACCGCCAGCATTCCTTACCTGACGCGCCCCGGCTCGCTGCGCTACAAGCTGGCGACCGGCAAACCATCGGACTGGCAGCACCACAGTAACGGTCCTATGTTCGGCTCCGGCGAGTTTTCCTGGGGGGTGAGTAACGGCTGGTCGCTGTACGGTGGGGCACTACTCGGCGGCGACTATAACGCAGCGTCCCTGGGTATAGGCCGTGACCTGATGATGCTGGGGGCGCTGTCGTTCGACGCGACCCAATCGCGGGCCCGCCTGCCCCAGAGGGATGGCACGCTGAGCGGCGGTTCGTACCGCCTGAGTTACTCGAAACGCTTCGACGACTACGACAGCCAGGTGACATTCGCTGGCTATCGCTTCTCGGAACGGGACTTTATGAGCATGAGCGAGTACCTGGACGCCCGCCGGCAGGACTATCGGGTCGGTAACAACAAGGAGATGTACACCGTAACGTTCAATCAGCAGTTCCGGGACATCGGCCTGAGCCTGTATCTGAACTACGACCACCAGACTTATTGGGACCGGCCGGTGAACGATCGCTACAGCCTGACGCTGTCACGTTACTTCGATATCGCACAGTTCAGGAATCTGAGTCTGTCGCTGACAGGATATCGCAACAAGTACTACGGTGCGAACGACGACGGAATGTCGCTCTCGCTGTCGATGCCGTGGGGCAACGGCGCCAACGTCAGCTACAGCGCGACGGCGAACCGGCGTGATAACAGTCACCGGGTCGGCTATTACGACCGGCTTGACGAACACAACAACTACCAGCTGAGCGTAGGCAGTGCACGCCAGGGCGCCAATATGAACGGCTATTTTACCCATGAGGGGGATATGGCCCAAGTCAGCGCTAACGGCAGCTACCAGGAAGGCAGCTATAGCTCGCTGGGATTTACCGCCCAGGGGGGGGCAACGGTAACGCCGGAAGGCGGCGCACTACATCGCATCGGCATGCCGGGTAGTACCCGCCTGTTACTGGACACCGGCGGTGTGGCGGGGGTGCCGGTACGTGGCTACGGCAGCACCGTGGAGACCAACTACTTCGGCAAGGCGGTGGTGAGTGACATCAGCAGCTACTACCGCAGCAGCGCCAGCATCGATGTGAATAAGTTGCGGAGCAACGCCGAAGCCACCAAGTCGGTGGTACAGGCGACCCTGACGGAAGGCGCCATCGGTTACCGCAAATTCGATGTCATCGCCGGTGAGAAAGCGATGGCGGTCATCAGGCTGGCGGACGGCAGCACACCGCCGTTCGGCGCCACGGTAATGAACGCTAAAAAGCAGGACACCGGAATAGTGAACGACGGTGGCAGTGTCTACCTGAGCGGTATCCAGCCGGGTGAGAGCATGACGGTGCACTGGAACGGCGCGGCGCAGTGCGCCATCAGCCTGCCGAGAACATTGCCGCAAGACGAGTTGAGCAACCTGCTGCTGCCATGCCGCACGCTGCGGGAAAGCGAAAACGCCATTTGAATCAGTATCAGTAAGAGTGAGTTTGATGAATATGAAGCACGCAATGAATACGTACACCCTGACCTTCGCCCCGTTGCTGGGCGCCCTGCTGGCACCGCAGGTGCAGGCCGCAATTGCGCTGGACCGCACCCGCGTGGTGTTCGACGGTGGGCAGAATTCGGTCAGTCTGAACATCAGTAACCAGAACAAACAGTTGCCGTACCTGGCACAGGGTTGGCTGGAAGACGAACAAGGCAACAAGATCCAAAGCCCACTGGTTGTGCTGCCGCCGGTGCAGCGGGTGGAACCGGGCAAGCCGAGCCAGGTGAAGATCCAGGCACTACCCGCAGCCAAACAGCTGCCCCAGGACAGGGAGACGCTGTATTACTTCAACCTGCGCGAGATACCACCGAAGAGCGATAAGCCGAACACCCTGCAAATCGCGCTGCAGACGCGCATCAAACTGTTCTATCGCCCAGCGGCGGTTATGCCGACCCAGGCGCAGATGGCCACTCCATGGCAGGAGCAACTGACTCTGAGCAAGCAGGGCGATAAATACCAGGTGAACAACCCGACGCCGTATTACGTCACCCTGGTGGATGCGGGCAGCAGAAAAGGGGGGGTAGGACTGAAAGGGTTTGAGCCGTTGATGGTGCCGCCCAAAGGCAATGCATCATTGAATGTGAACGCATCCGCGCTCGGCAGCAATCCTGTGTTGACCTACATCAATGACTACGGCGGCCGACCGCAACTGACGTTTAACTGCAGCGGCAACGCCTGCCAGGTCGCGCCGGAGAAGAGCAAGTCGTAGCCGGCCTACTGCAATGGACGCACGGAGACAAGAGCATGCGAGACACGAACAACAAACTGGGCAGACTTGATTGGCAGTACTACCTGGCGCTAGCGACATTGGCGTTGATGATGCCGGTCAGTATTGCGGCCGCGCTGTGGTTGTTGCCAGAGGCCCGTGGACAGTCGTTGGATGGCCAATACTCCGATAGCGCCAGTGGCGTGCTGCATGTGCGTGGCGCGCTGACAGAAAGCGCCTGCCGGCTGGAGATGGGCAGCGTCAGACAGGATATATCGTTGGGTGAAACTGGCACCGGTCGCCTGCAGCAAACGGGCGATCAGGGTGTGGCGGTCGGGTTCGAGCTACGGCTGCAGGATTGCCTGCGTAGCCCGGTTGGTGGGCGAGATAGTCGTACCGGCGCCCTGAGTTGGGCAGCGAATCAGCCCGCGGTCACGGTGAGCTTCAGCGCGCCGGCGGATGTTGAGAATCCCCAGTTAGTACAGGTCCGAGGGGCCTCAGGTCTGGCCCTGCGCCTGCTGGATGACGCTGGTCAGGATATTCGTCTCGGTAGCCGCGGGCAGCCCTTGCTGCTGACGCCCGGTCAAAACAGTCTGATCTACACGGTAAGACCGGAGCGGACTGCGGCGATGCTCAATCCCGGCGCCTACACCGCTACGGTCGATTTTCGGTTGAGCTATGACTGATAAGGAAGAATACATGCGCTGGATAGCTTATGCGAGTAAGGCCGGCTTGCGGGGGATCTTCCTGTCGGCGTCCGCACTGACGATACTGGCGCTCAGCGCGGCTGCTCAGGCCAATACCACGATCACCGTTTCGGGTTCGGTCATCAATCCCGCCTCCTGTGTGATCAATGACAACCAAACAATCAATGTGGAATTCGGAAACGACGTCATCACCACCCGCGTCGACACCGATGTATACGGAAGTAGCTACTTGAAATCGGTGGTGTACACACTGCAGTGCAAAAATGCCAGTAAAGTCAGGATGAAGGTCGAGGGGAATACGGCTCCCTTCAATAACAAGATACTGAAGACCGAACAAAATGACTTGGGAGTAGCGCTGCGTATCGGCGACAGCCTGATGGCCGTCAACAGCACCGTATATCAATTCGACTATCCGAACTCGCCTCAATTGGTGGCGCTGCCGGTCAAGCGATTGGGGGGACTGCTGAGCGCGGGCGAATTCAACGCCGGCGCCACAATGGTCTTGAGTTTTCCTTAAATGCAAATGCCGCAGGGGATAAACATGGTCGTACCACGTTCTCTATTAATGATATCTCTTCTTGTCAGCGGTGCGATTTCAACCGCCGGCGCAGCCGAGAACATGCATTTTTCCGGCACGCTGATAGCCCCTCCACCATGCACCATTAATAACAACCAGATGGTGGATGTGGACTTCGGGCAGCGTGTCGGTGTGAAAAAGGTGGATGGAAAAAACTATTTGCAAACGGTCGACTATCAGATCACCTGCGAGCCCGGCACCGGCGGGCTCGTCCTGGGATTGACTGTGACCGGAATCCCCTCGGCGTTTGATGAGGCGGCATTAAAAACGAACAAGTCAGACCTGGGGATCCGATTATTGCAGGCAGGACAGCCGTTCACACTGAACAAGCGTATTGCCATTGACGCCGCTAACCCGCCGCTACTGCAGGCGGTACCGGTAAAGAAACCGGGGGTTGAACTGAGCGCAGGGGCCTTCGAGGTTCTGGCAACGTTACTGGCAGATTATCAATAGGAGAAACACCGTGGGCCAGAACATGATTTCACTGGGCGGTCTGCTCATGACGTTGCTGGTGGCATCTTCCTGGGTCGGAGCGGCCGAGAACTTCAAACTGCATGGGGCGTTGGTGGCAGAGCCTTGTTCCCTGGAAGCGGGGGATGAGAGCATCGAGCTGGATTTCGGCAGCGTGGTAGACAAGTACCTTTACCAACATCAGCGCACGAACAGCAAGGCATTCTCGTTGCGTTTGGCTGACTGCGATACCAGCCTGGGGAAAACGGTGAAAATTAGTTTTGGCGGGGTGGAGAGTCTGGCCTTGCCAGGTTTGTTGGCGTTGACTGATGGCAGTCTGGCGAAGGGGATAGCAGTCGGATTCGAAACTTCAGCGGGGCAAACGCTTGGGCTCAATGCGTGGAGCCCACGAGAGGCGCTGATAAATGGCGACAATACGGTTGCATTGCAGGCCTATATTCAGGCCGAACCGGATGCGATAGCCAACAGGAACATTCTGCTCGGCACCTTTTATGCCATCGCTACCTTTTCCCTGCAGTACGAGTAGTGTTCCGTGAACGTGCAACCTGCGCCACGAATGATTAGCGACTGATGGATAACCAAGATGAGCATATACAAGAAAACCGGCCTCCTGTTGGCGATGTTCTACATGAACTCAAGTTGGGCGGCCTATCAGGTAGATATACAGAGAACTATTACCTATGACGGCATCTACTACCGTGCTCATGGGTTTTTATTCGACTGGTTCGGTGATGATCCAACGTCGAATCCATGTTATCGAAAGAGCTGCGACCTTGGCATGCAACTCCATTCGTTCAACCCAATCACCGGTGCCGTAGGCGGCCCCATAGGATCTGCCTCCTATTTCGTTTCCAATCCCCCATGGCTGTCGAGCGCGTCAAGCCTCGGCGAGGTTGGCAAGGGAATTCGCGGCATATTGCCCATAGAGCGGTTGTTGATGCAAACCACCAGCAACACGTTACCGGAGCTTGTTGCAGTATGTCTGGTCTACCGTAGTGGCGGCGTATCGCAGAAATATGCGGATCTTTGCGGATTCAGCGGCGAGGGTCCGAAGGACAAACCGGTTTGGTGCGAGCCCCGTTCTGGTGCAGTTAGCTTGAACTATGGCCCTATTAATAGCGAAGAACTAGACGGCAAGACAAAGTCCTCCCCCTACATCGTCTGGTGCAACCGAGATGTTACGGCGAAGATATATGTCAAGGGTCTCACCAACGGCCGTCTTTACCTGAGAGGCGACCAAAGTCTCTATGCAGATCTGACGATCAATGCCAAAGAGCTGAGTTCGGGTTTGACGCAGAGCTTCAGGGAAGGGAGAGAAGAGACGTTCACTATTCAATCAACACTCGGCAGCGCTGGTGCCGTTGTTCCTGGTGACTTCAGAGGAAGTACCGTGGTTTACGTCGATATAGTATGACCCGCAATAGCCGAGCAAGAGCATATTCTGAGTGGACCTCGGCAAGGAAATTTAATACTAGAAACTTTAATTATGACTGTTGCCTAGAGGGGGCGGGATGCGATATTCGACTATTTTACGCGGCGCAACTATTCAAATGTTATGGCTATTAGCCGTATGTCTTGCGGCATTTGTTAGCCAAGCCAAGGCAATTACACCAGTGACTATTTCAGGAACGATAATGAATCATGCATGCACCTTAAAGCCCGGAGATGAGAATATAGAGCTGGACTTTGGGAATGTGGTAAACAAGAACATATATCAGAACCAACGTACTGATGGGGATGTTTTTACATTGAATTTTGAAATGTGTGACTCAACGATTAGTAACGGAGTAAAAATTAGCTTTAGTGGCTTGCCAAACCAGCAGCTTCCTGAGCTTCTGGCTTTGTCCGCAGGTAGCCAGGCAAAGGGCATTGCCATCGGATTAGAAACACTGTCAGGAGAAGCTCTGCCCATTAACACTAAGGGGAAGAAAATTGGATTGGTGGATGGAGACAATGCAATTTCGTTTAAGGCCTATATAAAGGGGGAGCCCTCTGCAATCGAAAGAAAAGAAATTCAACCGGGAGCCTTCATTGCCCTCGCATCTTTTGAATTTAGTTATGACTAAGTCTTTATTTTATTAATTAGAGGTTAAATATCTTTATGTTCGGGCGGTGTTTCTCTGTTTTACTTCTGTTGGCTTTTTTTGAGATGGTCAGACCGGCCTTTGCTGGGCTATATCCAATAATCACTGACGTTACGACAACTCGCATTAACTTCAATACATCCGAGTATAGATTCAAGCAGCAGCTGGTCGATATTGGTGCACTAGCAGATATGCCAGCACCACCAGGCTCATGGACCGGCCTCACTCACAAACATATAAATTACCGCGGGGCAGCAGCACAAGCGCAAGTCACTGCCCAGGTTGGCCATGTGAAAGTTATTACGGGTGAAACTATCGGTCAGGCGGCTGTTCGGGCCTACAATTCAGGAGCGCAAGGCGTGAACATAATGTGGCATATCGGAGAACAAGATACCAGAGAGTGCATTGGATATATGAACGGCCCTCAGCCGATAAGCCCATGGGATAGCGTTATCATGCCAGTAGGAAGCTGTGTTTTTGTCCCCCCGGCTGAACAGTTCTGCAATATATCAAGTCCTTCGGTCAGTTTAGAACATGGCATATTGACATTGGGGATGGGAGACTCGACTGCGAGTTACGATATGAGCTTAATTTGCACCGCCCCTATGAAAATACGGATCTCATTTGGTCAAGATGTTGTTCTTTTAAGCAATGGCCTTCGGTCGAAATTGGCGGTGCCGGCTGCTGTAAATGGATTTGTAAGCATGCTGGCAGGAACAAATAAAACTGAGATAACCAGCACCATTAACGTCCCTAAAAATGCCAAAACCGGCCAATTTTCTGGTTCTAGTGTTGTTTATATTGAGTACTATTAATTAAAGATACGGAAAGAACACACTGAGTGTGCGATCAGAGCAATTTGCGCCCAGGCATTTTATGCAATATCAAACAACAACGAAGCTAGGCTACGCCTGGCTGGTGGCCTGTCCTCTCAATTAAAGGTAGGCGGTGAAGATGCGTTACGGGAATGTGCGCTCCCAGCGCTACCGGTGAGCATCTTGTGGAAATTAACTCGGCGTTGCGAAGTGCTGGGGAATCAGTAATGAAGGGCACTCTCACGAAGCAAATTTGCTCTCATGGAGCATTTCTGATTGAGCATTCTGAGGGGAGCCTATGGCCATGGGTGGTCGCTATTTTTACTACGAAAACACCGTCGTTATAAAAATGAAAATGACCGCAAGAATCAATAGAATAAAGAGGAAAAAATATGAACAGGACGGTGA
Organism: Serratia sp. A07; assembly: GCF_058725505.1. Lineage (NCBI taxonomy): Bacteria > Pseudomonadati > Pseudomonadota > Gammaproteobacteria > Enterobacterales > Yersiniaceae > Serratia > Serratia sp. A07. Next base: position 1,269 of record NZ_JBZXDO010000027.1, on the reverse strand, counting down.
GTATTTTTATTCAAGACAACGACGCTTTTTTTACCAAGGGGATGAAATCTCTGCTTGAAAGTTATTTCTCTCAACAGGGGATCTCAACTCTATTCATCCATGCCGGGGTTGAGTATTCGCAAATAGACTTGGCCTTCATATCGACACCGCTGACGAAAAGAGCCTGCTATTGTCATATGATGCCGTTGGCCGTCCATCACGGCACCCGGTTTTTTACCGTCAGAGAGCGGTGGCACCATAGCCACAATAATCTTCCGCGGTGTGGCCTGGAATACGGTACCTTGTATCGCCAGGCGCCAAACACTGCCATCGCCCAATTGCTGGAGAAGACGATGCAACAACCCTTGGCAAGCAAGCGAGTGAAGTGCAGTGCTTGTTTGGGGGGCCACCTGACGCGCCGAGAAAAAGAAGTACTGTCATACCTGCGCACCGGGGCAAGCCAGAGCGAAACGGCCAAGAAAATGCACCTCAGCGTGAAGACCATAAATGCTCACAAGCAGTCCATGATGAAGAAGATGGACCTGAGAAAGAAGCAGGACTTTATCTACTGGGTATTAAAGAATGTCCCAAAAGGTGCATCTCACCCTGACTAAGGAGTGAAATGGATTGCATCACATTGATTTATAAAAATAACCGGCCTCATTCTGCGGCGTTTTTTTTGAAGCCAGCGGCGATGTATACCACCGTCCCTGGCGGCAGAGCACATGACTGTCGCAATAGCAACGGCGCCTTTCAATCGAGGCGTTGGGTACCAGATAGATGAGCCAGGGGCAGTACAGCACGCGCTGTCAGATTGGTGTAGGCGTACTGATGATAGATGAACCGGGAGCCGCGCCCTGTTCTAAAACGCTTTAAGTCTTGTCGTACCAGCCTAACGACCAGGTGGGCCAACAACGGCCGAGCAGGAGCGTCGACAGGTTCAAACACTGTACCTGCAGACGTAGCCGAAACACCAATAACATATAAGGCTGCGGTAATCAGATACTGCCTCAGGCGCACATAGAACGCCCCAATAGCAGCTGAAATCATGAGCGGCTCGACTAACACCGCCGGCGCTTGCCCGGTGCGGCACCTTATCGGTCAACCAGGCCTTGATAGATACCCACCGATGGTGCATTAGGCCGCGACAGCCGTAGCTCAGAATGCCATACGCGAGTCCTACGCTCCGACTAGGGCCGAAGGCTTCCAGCACTTATCTGACGACAATTAATCTGGCCGGTTCGCGACAATTATTTTGGCCGGTTTGTAATCTGAGATCACAACCTACTC